>SBFI01000336.1 GCA_006227875.1 Acidobacteriota bacterium | reverse complement strand
GTAGCCATCATCGGTATCATCGCCGCCATTCTCATCCCGAATCTGCTGGACGCCCTGCAGAAGGCCAAGCAGAAGCGGACGGTCGGCGACATCCGTAGCGTCGGCACCGCATGGTTCTCGTGGTTGACCGACCAGGTCGGCGCGGCCTCGGCCGGTGCCAACACCTATGCATTCTCGTTCGGCTCGCAGCTCAGCGGTGACCAACTGCTGACGACCCTCTATTCGAGCGCCTCGATGTTCTACATCCAGAAGGTGCCGAACAAGGACGGCTGGAGCAACGCCTACCACTATGGCTATGCGGGCAGCCCGCTGGAAGAGAAGGTCATGGGTATCCGCAGTCAGGGCCGTGACGGCTCCTTCTCCAGCGGCGCCTACACCATGGGCCCGTTCGTCGCCACCAAGTATGGTGAGGACATCGTCTGGGCGGACGGCTTCTTCGTCCAGTACCCGGCTGGTGCCCAGGTCGACTAGAGACCCAGCGACACAAGTTCAGCGAAGCGCCGCGGCAACGCGGCGCTTTTTTTCTATCCCTTCAACCGCCCTCCCAGTCAGCACGCTAGACTTGGCCGGTGTCCAATCGAATCCCAGCTCTTCTCTGCGCTCTGCTCGCCTTCTTCGCTCTGGGATTCGGCGAGACGGTCCTAGAGGGGCCGGCGCTCTGGCTGCAGCGCTATCTCCAGATCGACACCACCAATCCGCCGGGCAACGAGGAGCAGGCGGCCCATTTCCTCAGCCGCATCCTCCACCAGGAAGGCATCGCCACCCAGCTGATCTTCGGGCCCCATGGCCGACCGAGTCTCTACGCCCGACTCGAGGCCGACAACCCCACCGAGGGGGCTCTCGTCCTGCTCCACCACATGGATGTCGTGCCGCCAGGCGAGGGGTGGAGCGGGGACCCTTTCTCCGGCAAGCTCGAGAACCAGCTCATCTGGGGGCGCGGGGCGATCGACGACAAGAGCCTGGGCGTAGCCCACCTCGCAGCCTTCATCGAGCTCCACCGTCGCCGGGTCCCACTCAGCCGAGATGTGGTCTTCTTGGCTGTCCCCGACGAAGAGACCGGCGGCACCCTGGGCACCGGCTGGCTGATCCAGGAGCATCCCGAGCTGTTTGCCGACGTGGACGCGGTACTCGGCGAAGGGGGCATCAACCGGGCCTTCAACGGCAAACACCACTGGTGGGGAATCGAAGTGGCGCAGAAGCGCCCGCTGTGGCTCGAGGTCACGGCCTTCGGGCGGGCGGGTCACGGCTCCAAGCTCAATCTCCACACCGCCCCCCATAGGTTGATCCGTGGCTTGAGCCGTCTGGTAGACAAACCTCTCGAATTTCGCGTCACCCCGGAGACTCGCCAGTACCTGGAGGCGGCCGCCGCTTTCGAGGGTCCCTTCTTCAAGGACCTGGTGGCGAGACTGGACGAGATCATGGCGGAGGAGCATCCCGAAAAGCAGCTCCTCCCGGGCCTTCCCAACTACTTCCTCGACACCATCCAGGTCAACGTGCTCGAAGCCGGCGAGAAGCTCAACGTGGCGCCTGAGGAGGCCTCGGCCCTGATCGATATCCGGTTGCTTCCCGATACCGATGACGAAGAGTTCCTGGCCACTGTCAAAGAGCTCCTCGGCAACGACTTCGATGTGGAGGTCGTTCTGCGGGCCCCACCGGTCTCCGGCTCCCCCACCGACAGCCCTTTTTATCGCTGTATGGAGAAATTCCTCGGCCGCAAAGCGGCCGTCATCCCGACTTTCATCCCGGGTATCACCGACTCACGCTACTTCCGCGAGCGCGGCATCGCGGCCTACGGTTTTTCACCCTTCGTCCTGGAGTCGAACGAGGTCCGCGGCATCCATGGACCCGACGAGCGGATACCACTGGAGACCTTCGAGAAGGGTGTCGAGACCACCACCGAGCTGGTGATGACCTGCTCGGGCAAGGACTGAATCACGACACCGGGGGTGGCGAGGATCACAGGGGGCCGGTCGTCTCTTGGCGTACAATCGCGGCATCGTGGCGCTGGAGATCTTTATCCTCATATTCACGGTGGCCGCCGGCCTGGTGGCGGGAAGCTACCTCAACGTCCTCATCCATCGCCTGCCGCGTGGCAGGTCGACGGTTCTGCCTCGTTCTCGCTGCCCCTATTGTGACGGCACCGTCCGTGCCATCGACAATATCCCGCTTCTCAGCTTCCTTCTTCTCGGGGGCCGGTGCCGCCACTGTCGAGCACCGATCTCCTGGCGCTATCCATTCATCGAAGCCCTTACCGCACTGCTTTTTGTGCTCTGTCTCTTCCGCTTCGGGCTTACCGCCCAGGCCGCTGCCAGCGCTCTTTTCTGCTGTCTGATGTTGGCCCTGGCGTTCATCGACCTCGATTACTACCTGCTCCCCGACAAGCTCACCCTGCCGGGGATCGTGGCAGGACTCGCTCTCCAGCCCTGGCTTCCTGCAACGACTTTTCTGGACGCCGTCATAGGTACCTTTGTGGGAGCCGGCATCGTCATCCTGCTGATGAACTTCTGGTACTGGTGGCGGGGTGAAGAGGGAATGGGTCTGGGGGACGTGAATATGATGGCCCTGATCGGCGCCTTCCTCGGCTGGCAAGGAGTCCTCGTCACCCTGCTCCTCGGCGCCTTGAGCGGCGCGCTGGTCGGTATTTTCCTGATGATCCGCGGGAGCCTCGAGATGAAGTCCAAGCTCCCCTTTGGCACCTTTCTCGGGTTCGCTGCCATCATTGCTCTGTTCGCGGGCGAGCGGCTGATCGCTTACTACAGCCAACTACTGTTCCGATGAGACATCCCCATTGGCCCCGTCTCGGCTATCGCCGTGAGGTGCTCATTCTGCTGCCGCTGGCCATGCTGCTGCTGGTGCTGCTGTCGTCTTTCACTCTCTTTGCCTTTCGCAGTGCGATTGGGCTCCTCATTGAGGAGCGGCAGGAGGAGGCGAGCATACTGGCCCGCCGTCTGGCGGCTTCAATACCACCCACGACGCTTCCCGATCAGCTCGAGCTGCGC
>SBFI01000412.1 GCA_006227875.1 Acidobacteriota bacterium | reverse complement strand
TGTCACGACCACGAACAGGATCGAGCTCAAGAAGAGCAGCGCGGCACCGATGCCGGAAATCTTGGTCAGCCCGATCCAGCTCTCCGCCTGCTCGGCACCGAAGTAGGTGACATCGGAGATCCGCCTTGGCAGCCCCAACAGACCGGCGATGTGGTTGGGGATGCTGAAGAGCATCATGCCGATAAACCAGAGATAGGGCTGCGCGGTCGCCATCCAAGCCGGTGTCAACCGACGTCCGGTCAGCCTTGGCAGCCACCAGTAGGTCGCCCCCATAAAGGTCAGGCCGACGGTGGTGCCGACGGTCAGATGGAAGTGACCCTGGATCCAGGCGGTGTTGTGAACCATGGCGTTCATGGCATAGGCAGCGTTGATGGCGCCGCCGATGCCGCCCAAGGTGAAGGTCAGCATGGCCAGCACCGCCGAGGCGAAGAATGGCTCCCGCCAAGGCAGCCGGCCGATCCAATCGAACAGCCCCTTGGCCCCTTTCATCCGTCCCGCCACCTCGAGAGAAGCGACGATGGTGAACGCCGTCACCAGACTGGGATAGAGGATGCCGTAGGTGGTCACGGTGTGAAGCAGCTTCCAGCCGGCGGCGATGCCCGGGTCGGTGAACTGATGGTGGAACCCCACGGGCGTCGACAACACGACAAACAGCACGAAGACCATGCGCGCCAACGAGTCACTGAAGAGCTTTCCCCCGGCGACTTTCGGCAGCACGGTGTACCAGAGCACATACGCCGGCATCAGCCAGAAGTAGACCAGCGGGTGGCCGAACCACCAGAAGTAGGTTCGCGCCACCACCGGATCGATCGTCTCGACCAGCCCGAGGGACCACGGGATCAGCATCCCCAGAACCTCGGCCGCGAGTCCCGCGGTGGCCAGGTACCAGACGATGATCGTGGCCAGCATGCCGTGGACCGCCAGCGGCAACGGGGTCCCCGGGTTCTCGCTCTTCCAGCGTCGAGAGCTGGCGATCAGCACACCGCCCCAGATCCAGGAGCCCACCACCAACAGGGTGGCGCCGATGTAGAAGACCGGATGCGCTTCGAGCGGCGGGTAGAAGGTGTAGAGAACCGTGGCCTGGCCGGTCAGGATGTAATAGGCGGCCCCGATCGTGCCGATCAGGGCGAGCCAGAAACCGGTCCAGGCCACTTTTTCGCCGACGATGAAGCCGAGGCGCTCACGAGCGATGAGATAGCCCAGCCCCATAATGAAGAAGGTGGTGAACACCAGCGCCATCAAGACACCGTGGGCGGTCACCGACAGGTAGTAGATATCAGGGGTCACACCCGGCAGCTCGATACCGGCGAGGGTCAGGGCCTGCACCAGGCCGAGCAGAGCGGCGACGCCGAAGGAGGCGATGGCGACGGCGAAATTGGCGCCGGCGAGTCGATGGGAGTGATTCATCAGGCCTCCTCCTCATTGACGATGACCAGGCCCTGCATCTCATGGTGCAGAGTGCCGCAGTATTCGTGGCAGACCATCAGGTACTCCCCGGCCTTGGGGAAGGTCACCGTGAACTCGGTGACATAACCGGGAATCACCATGGCGTTGGCGTTGGTACCCACCACCATGAGACCATGAATCACGTCGGTGCTGGTGACGCGGAAGGTGACCGACTTCCCGGCGGTCACCTCGATCTCCATGGGCTCGAAATAGAACATCTCCGCCACCATGGTCACCACGGTCCGACCGTCGGGCAGGGTCTCGACGCCCGCCGACGAGAACTCCTCGGAGTCCCAGACCTCCTCCGGGTTGATCGTCTCGACATGGCTCGGGGGGTGCACTGCCTGTGCCCCCGCGGTGACGATGATCGCCCCGAGAAACACAACGATGAGCACGCCGGCGATCCACATCCACACCTTTTCGTAGAGATCTACGTTCATCGGCTAGCTCCCCGCTCAGGGTTGGGGTACGCCCCGACCCAGAAATTGAAAGACCCAGAGGCCGGCCCAGATCAAGACAAACAGAACTCCGTAGATCAGGACGATGGCCAGAGTTCCGCGCGGATGACCGAAGTCTTCATTCGTCGAGGACGCCTCGCTCTCTTGCACCGGGGACGATGGCTCGTGTTGGTCGTTCATCTTCTCCTCTTCCCTTTCGAGGCAGGCCCTCACCTGCCGGACCGACACCATTCGCTGTCTGGTTGAAAGTTGGGCGAATCTTACAACACCGACCCTCTGCCGAGGCCAGCGAGGGGGCTGCCAGCGCCGCCCGAGCTCACCTAGCCCGCTAGCGCCGTCGCCAACCGTTCGAGACCCCGTTCGAGCAACTCGGTGGCCTGGCCAAAGCCGATACGGAAGAATTCGGGAGCGGAGAAGAAGCGGCCGGGGGCAACCGCGGTCTCCAGCGGCAGGAGCCGCGTGTTCAGCTCATCGACTTCGAGGCCGCGAAGCCTGACCCACCCCACCGTCCCGGCGACCGGAGGCAGCCACTCGAGCGCCGGTTGGGTGGCGATAAATCCATCCACGAGCTCGCGATTGGCGGCGAGGACCGGCCGAAGCGCTTCTAACATCTCCGGAGCACGATCGAGCGCCAGCGCCGCCCAGCGCTCGGCCAGATGGACCATCTTGATCGAGAACAGATCGTTGAGCCGGCGGAGCTTGTCGGCGATGCCGGACTCGGCCACCACCCAACCGGCCCGCAAATCGTCCAGCCCGTAGGCCTTGGTCAGGCTGCTGGTGACGATGAAGCGGGGACCCAGCTCGACGGCACTCGTCCCCCCCTGCTCGAGCATCCATTCGAGGTAGACCTCGTCCATCAGCACGTGAAAGTCCTCACGCTCGGCCAGCTGCGCCAGCTCCGCGAGGCTGTCGCGCTTGGTCAGCGCACCGGTCGGGTTATGCAGATTGGAGCAGATCACCAGCGTCGTCCTCGGGGTCAGCCGGCGGCATATCTCATCGACATCGAGGTCAAAGCCGTCCGCCAGCCGGCGGTCGAAGAAGACGACGTTGCCGCGGTAGAAGCGTGGCAGCAGATAGAGTGGCTCGTAGACCGGTCGCTCGACCAGCACATCGTCGCCGTGCTCGATCATGAGGGCGCACACCAGATGATTGGCCATCGAGGCGCCATGGGCGAGGACGACATTGTCGGGCTGTTGGCCGTAGCGCGCGGCGATGCGTTCGAGCAACGGCGGCCACCCCTCCTCGTTGGGCCCCGACAGGGGAAAGGGCTCCGCCGGTGGCTCGAGCAGCTCGCGTGGGCAGGGACGGACACCGCTCCCCGCGAGGCTGTAGGCGAGGTCGTGGTGGGCCTTGGCCCAGGCGATGTAGGGGCTCTCCTTCATCCACGCCTCCTCCGCCAGAAGAGAAAGACCGGGACGCCCAAGGCGATGAGACCAGCACCGAGCAGAGCGTTCAATGGATTCCAGAGGATCGAAGAGATCACCACGTAGACGGCGGTCGCCACAAAGATCATCGGTGTCAGTGGATAGCCCGGGGCACGGAAGTCCGAGTCACCACCATCTGTACGACGACGATAGAAGAAGAGTGTGGCGACGACCAGCCCAAAGAAGATCCAATCGCCAAAGACCACATAGTCGAGCAGCTGGGCATAGGTGCCGCTCACGGCCAGCACCGCGGCCCAAATTCCCTGGAAGACGATGGCCCCCGACGGGGTGTGGTAGCGGGGATGGATCTGGGCTACCCGGCCGAAGAAGAGGCCGTCGGCGGCCATCGTCTGATAGATCCGCGGCGCCGCCAGGATCACCAGATTGACAAAGCCGAGGGTGGAGAAGACGATCCCCAGACCGATCAGCTTCCCCCCTACCGGGCCGACCATCTTGACCAGGGTATCGGCGGCCGGGGTGCTGCTCGCCGCCAGCCCCTCGACACCGAGGGCCGAAAGATAGGCGATGTTGGTCAGCACATAGAAGAGCACCACCGTGGCCACCCCCAAGAGCAGCGCCCGCGGCAGGTTCTTGCCCGGCGAGCGGATCTCACCGCCGATGTGGTTGGCATGCTGCCAACCGCCATAGGAGAAGAGCACCGGAATCAACGCGATACCCAGCAGCTTCCACATCCCGGCACCGTCTGCGGGCTGCTGTTCGACCACACCGCCCAGCTCCGTCGCCCCACCGGTCAGAGCCCAGATGCCGGCCCCGATGACACCCGCCAAGGCCAGGAGCTTCAAGATCGTCAAGATGTTCTGGGTGATGCTCCCCGGGCGGATACCCAGATAGTTGACGATCGAGAGCACCAAGATGGCGGTGACCGCCAAAGGCTTGATGCCGTGCTCCCCGAGACCGACGAGCCCACAGGCATAACCGGCGAAGGTGATGGCCACGGCGGCGATGCCGCCGCTGTTGATCACCACCAGCTGGGTCCAGCCGTAGAGAAAGGCCGGCAGCTCGCCCATGGTCTCGCGCAGGTAGACATAACCGCCCCCGGCCAGGGGGCGGCGTGCCCCGAGCTCGGCAAAGCAGAGCGCACCGATGAGCGCCACCGCCCCGCCCACCACCCAGGCGGTGAGCTCGGCCGGTCGACCCGTTGGGCGACAATCGCGGGAGAAAGAAAGATCCCGGCACCGATGATGCCGCCGATGACGACCATCGTCGAGTCGAAGAGAGAAAGTCGCCGTCGGTATCCGCTTTCATCGGGCATTCCGTCAGAGCTCTCAGTCGATGCGATTGATATCGGCCGCAGTCAACGAACCCTACCACCGCACCGTTCAGCCCCTATACTCTTCGTTTCGAGCACATCACCAGTGCAACCGATTCTGTGATTTCGAGGAGTAAGACCGATGTCGAAGAACCCGGAACTCAGAGCCCTTCGCCTATCGGCGTGGGCACAGGTCTTCTTTGGCCTGCTCGGCCTCGGCTTTGCGCTCTACACCAAATCGGAGGCCATCCTGCTGGACGGCTACTTCTCGCTCATCGGCTTTGTCATGAGCCTGCTGACGATGAAGGTGGCGCGTCTGGTCGATCGGCCCGGAGACGAGACCTTTCACTTCGGGTATTTCAGCTTCGAGCCCATGCTCAACCTCCTGAAGGGCCTTGTCATCTTGGGTGTTTGTGGCTTCTCGCTCGCCTCGGCGATCCAGGCCCTGCTCCATGGTGGTCGACCGCTCTCCGTCGGACCGGCTCTCCTGTACGGCGTTATCGCGGCTATCGGTTGTCTGGTGATGGCGGGCGTGATGACGCGGTGGGCCAAGAGCACCGGCTCACCCCTGGTCACAGTCGAAGTCCAGACCTGGAGGGTCGACGCGGTCGTCAGCCTCGGTGTCGTCGGCGCCTTCCTGGCAGCGTTCCTCCTGTCGGGCACCCGCTGGTCCGGGTTCGTGGACTATGTCGATCCGGGCCTGGTCACGTTGATGATCCTGGGCGTGATTCCGACGCCGATCCGGATCGTGCTCGAAAGTCTGGGAGAGCTGTTGTCGATCGCCCCCGAAAGACCGGTCCAGGAAGAGGTGCAACAGCGGTTCGACGAGCTGGTAGCTGAATACCCGTTCGAAAAGAACGTCCTGCGGATGGCCAAGGTCGGAAGGATCTCGTATCTGCTGGCCCATATCCTGGTGAAGCCGGAATTCCGTGATCAGAATATCGACGAGCTCGACCTCATCCGTAAACGGATCGAGGCCGGGATTCGGGAGCTCCACCCCTCCTGGGAAGTCGACACCCTGTTCGTGGCGGAAGAGTCGCTGATGTAGCGACTCGTTGAGTTGGTTTACTCCGCGGCCGGCGGTTGCGGGAGCGCCGTGGCGCGGACATTCAAGATCCGGTTGCCCCTGACCTTGAGGATCTCCAGCGCCAACTCTCCCAAAGTGACCCGGTCACCCACCTGCGGTTTTCGGCCCAGCTCGGAGAGCACGACCCCGGCAATGGTGTCCTCGTCCCGGTCGCTGAGCTCGAGCTCAACCAAATTCTCGAAGTCGGCCACCAGCATCGCACCAGAGACATCCCAGACGTTGGATGCTCTCTTGACGAATTCGGGCTCTTCGTCGTCGAACTCGTCCTGGATCTCGCCGACGATCTCCTCCAGCACATCCTCGAGGGTGACGATGCCACTCACCCCGCCATATTCGTCCAGCACCGCCACCATATAGCGCTTGTCCTGACGCATCCGCCGCAGCAGCTGATCCAGCGGCAGGGTCTCGGGCACGAAGGCGATGGGGTGCGCGATCTGCTCCAGCGATTTGGGGAGCTCGCGCGCGCGGAAGAGATCCTTGATGTGGATGAGCCCGATGACCTGGTCGAGATCGCCTTTGCAGAGTGGAAAACGGGTGCGCCCGCTCGCGCGCGCCACCTCGAGATTCTCGGCCATCGTGCGGTCGGTCGACAGATAGACCACATCGGCTCTCGGCACCATGACCTGCCGCGCCATCCGGTGCGAGAGCTCGAAGATGTTGTCCAGCAGATCCCGCTTCCAGGTGGACAGATCACTCACATCGGGAGATGCCAACAACAGCCGGAGCTCCTCCTCGTCGTGACCGAGCTCACTCTCGCTCACCGGCTCGATGCCAACCAGCTTGAGCAGCCAGTTGGCGGCATGGTTGAGTACCCATATCGCCGGATAGGTGACCTTGTAGAAAAGAAAAAGCGGCATCGAGACCCAGAGACTCGTCGGTTCCGGCATGCGGATGGCCACCGACTTCGGGGCCAGCTCACCCAGCACGATGTGAAGGATGGTAATGACCAGAAAGGCGGTGGTGAGACTGATGGTGTGCACCATCGCGGGTGTGGCCCCAGGGAACTTCATGACGATGGGCTCGATCAGCCAGGCAAAAGCCGGCTCGCCGATCCAGCCGAGGGCGAGACTGGCAAGGGTGATGCCCAACTGGGTCGCCGACAGATAGGCGTCGAGGTGACGCACCATGTGGCGGGCGATCTTGCCGCGCCGACTCCCCTGAGCGACATAAGGGTCGAGCTGGGTGGGCCGCACCTTGACCAGCGCAAACTCCGCCGCCACAAAGAAACCGTTGATCAGCACCAGCAACAGTCCGAGAAGCAGACCCACCCATGGATTCAGCCCGATCGAGGGCGCGGGCAGGCTCACCACTGTGTAGAACGCGGACATCATGTACAGCTGCTCCTTCCGTTGCGGCGCAACGGGGCGGACCGGTAGCCGGCGGTCAGAGAGGCTCTACTTCTTGGCCGATAATGACTTTGAGGGGGGTCGTCCATGAATGTGAAATCAGTCTAGCAGACAGGCGCCGAGAAGTGACTTCCTTCACTTACGATTCGAAATCTCGATGCTAGGATTTCACCAGGGTGAGAGCATGCCAAAGCTGAGTGTTTACAAGAACCGCGAGCATCTCTTCAACTACTTCATCGAGACCGACGACATCGTCGTCGGCAGAAGTCAGAACGCCGACGTGCCGCTGGACAGCGAAGCCGTCTCCCGCCAACATCTGCGCATCAAGAAGGAAGGTGCAAGTTACGTCGCCGAGGATCTCAGCGGCAAGAACGGCATGTTCATCAACAACCAGTACACCAACATTCACCTTCTCAGAGACGGCGACAAGATCGAGGTCGCACAGCATCTGATCGTCTTTCATCGCTCGGATGCCGAGTTGGCCGAAGAGGAGATCAAGCAGCGCCCGGGGCATGAGTTCTACATCGATCGCTCGCACGTGGAGAAGATCCTGGACACCTCCTCCGGGCGAGTGGAGGACACGGCCCAGGAAGTCGACGGTGACAAAGCGACGACCCTTTTGTCGGCGCAAGAGATTC
Organism: Acidobacteriota bacterium; assembly: GCA_006227875.1. Taxonomy (GTDB): domain Bacteria; phylum Acidobacteriota; class Thermoanaerobaculia; order Multivoradales; family JAHEKO01; genus M0029. The sequence continues at coordinate 7,446 of SBFI01000412.1, read as the reverse complement.
ACAAGCTGAAGGTGGCCACCGCTCGCCGCCGAGGTGCTCACCTGGCCTACATGCATCGGGGGCTGCGCAAGGAGATCCCCCTTGGCAACTCGGCCAACACCATCGGTTGGGCTGATGATTGTGACCTCCGTCTTCCCGGCAAACCGCTGCTGTTTGGGGGTGCGGTCGCCCGCATCTCCCCTTCCCAAGACGGCAGCTATCAACTCGAGGCGCTCAACTTCTGGCGTCCGGTCAAGGTCGGCGGCACCAGGGTCCAGCTCCACGCCCTCCAGGACGACGACCTGCTGGAGATCGGTGGTCTCAAGATCCGATTCCGCAGTGCGGTGGACTGACCCGCTCCCGAATCCATCTCCGACAACCCTCCTACCCTCGATGGGACACCTCCGATAGAGTGGCCGAGATCGGAGCCACTCGCGGATGGCCGAAGGACTGAAGCTCCCACCACCTAGATCCAAGGGGGACCTGTCGCTCGAGGAGGTGCTGGCAAAGCGACGTTCGATCAGGGATTTCCGGGATCGAGCGCTGACCGACGAAGAGCTCTCGCAACTCCTCTGGGCCGCTCAAGGCATCACCGACCAGGAGGGGGACCGCACAGCGCCCTCGGCCGGGGCATTGTTTCCGTTGGAGCTCTACGTGGCAAGAAGCGATGGTCTTTTTCACTACCAGCCCGCGGATCACTCGCTGCGGTGTCTTGCCACAGAAGACCTGAGATCAAGAATCTGTCGGGCCGCCCTCGACCAGGAGATGCTGGAGCACGCGCCCGCCACATTTGTTCTCGCGGCTGTCTACGAGCGCACCGCCCGCAAGTACGGTAGAAGTCGCAGCCCGCGGTATGTCCATATGGAGGCTGGGCACGCCGCTCAGAACCTGCTGCTCGAGGCTGTCGCCCTGGGCCTGGGAGCGGTGCTCGTGGGTGCCTTCGAGGATGAGGAGATTCGAAATGTACTCTCGCTCGAGCGCGATCACCGGCCGCTCTACTTGATTCCCGTGGGTCCGGTACGGAGAGGAATTCCGGATGGCTAAATCGGCAAGCTTGCTGCTGAGCCAGCTCGACGAGCTGCGGCAGACCTACGGTCCGGGCGTCGCCCCACGCCGTCTGGATCTCTTGCGCCATCTCGAGGGACGATCTCTGGGTCGGGCCGAAGAGGTCTTCCGCCTTCATGAGCATCTCTGTTTTCTCCGTGCCTACCCCGATGATGGCGAGGTCCTCGAGCAGGTCGAATCGATGCTCGATGGCTTTGCCGCCAGAAAGGATCTTGGCCGCTTTCGACGGCAACTGGCCGACACCGGGATCGCCGGCACCGACATCAACTATCGGTTCTACTGGGTCACCGCCGGCTGGCTGGCGAAGCATTGGCCCGACCAGCTCTCGATCGACTGGGCGGAGTTCGACAGGCAAGACGAGCTGCTGGAGATCCTGGATCTTCTCATGCCCTATTCCGAGACCCCCGCTCTCGATCAAGTCGATCTGACGACACGCGAGTGGATCGAGCGCCTCAAGGGTCCCGACGAGACCGACGCCGCCTTTCTCATCCGCCGCTTCGCCGCCCTCGAGGCGGCCAAGCCCTGGCGGGAGAGGATCTACGAGCGGTTCGACGTGCCGCTGACGCTGACACCCGCACCCGGCACCCCTTCCCGTACCCTTGCCAAGTACAAAGGCAAGTCGCCGACGGCCTTTCAGACCCGCCCCTTGCGACGGGGCCGACCCGATTTGAAACAAGAGACCGGACGCCGGCCGAAGGCGGTAAGGCAGCTATCGGTCCGCGAGGGCCGCCGGCTGATCGACCTAGCCCGCCAGGCCATGGTGACCCGTCAGCGAGACCTCGATGCTTTCGCCAACGCCGACCCGCGGGACGTACGGATGGTGGAGCTCGGCAGCGGCCTCGAATTCGCCACCTATGGGTTGCTGCCGGAACGGAGGCTCCTGCTGGAGTGCTCCTACGGCATGCTGATGCTCAAGAACGGCGTGCCCTTTGGCTACGCGCTCGCCAGCACGCTCTTCCGCTCGACCGAGGTGGCCTACAACATCTTCGACAGCTTTCGTGGTGGGGAGGCCGCCTGGATCTTTGGTCGGCTACTCGCCGCCTTTCGACATCTGTTTGGCACCGAGGTCTTCTCGATCGACCCCTTCCAGCTCGGTCTCGGCAACAAAGAGGGCCTTGCCTCCGGCGCCTGGTGGTTCTACTACAAGCTGGGGTTCCGGCCAAAGGATCGGGATATTCGTCGGGTCCTGCGGGCGGAGCTCGAACAAATGAAGACCGACCCAGGCCACCGCTCATCCCAAGCGATTCTGGAGCAGCTGGCCGCCGACTATGTCTTCTTCTATCTGAACCGTCAGCGCGACGACGTCCTGGGTCGTGTTTTTCTGGGCAACATCGGCCTCCAGATATCCGACTTCCTCGCCGAGCGTTTTGGCGGCCAGCGGGAGCGGAGGCTCGAGACCTGCTCCCACGAAGCGATGGATCTCCTGGGTGTGCGCTCACTCGAGGGCTTCTCGCCCGGCGAGCGTCTCGCCTGGGAGCGCTGGACTCCTTTGGTGCTGATCCTGCCGGGTGTCACCCGCTGGAGCGCCGCCGACAAGCGGGCGCTGGTGCGTGTGGTCAAAGCAAAAGGCGGCCGCCGCGAGTCGGACTTTCTCAGCCGCTTCGACCGCCACCCGCGGCTCGCGGAGGCTCTCCTCCAGTTGGCCTGAGGAGCGCTCTACTCGAAGCCCATCTTCTGCCAGAACTTGAGACCGGGGCACACCCCGGTAATCCCGGCGACCAGGAGCATGAGCACTGGAAAGTAGGAAAACCAGTGCGCATTCTCGAACCCCGTGAGCAGGATACCGACTAGAATGATCGCCGCCAGGGTAAAGAACTGCATTCTGATTGCTGTCAACTGAGTCCTCCTGGCTGTAGTTGCGCTCGGCTCGGGTCACATCACTCGATACGGCTCTGAAACCGCTTGGGCAGGAATCCTGCGAGCAGCACCGTCAAGCCCGCCAAGATCAGGAGAATAGGCACCAAGGACACCTCGGCGTCCAATAGTTCCCAAATTCCACCGAGCAAGAAGCCCACACCCACGACAACCCAGAACCCCTCCAGCTTTAGCTCGAACGAGAGGCGGGCCAACTGTCCCCCGAGTGTGATGAGTCCTATTCCGACCAGCCCGACACCCCAACCAAAATCGAACAGAAGTGAGACCCCCACCCAGAGGAAGAACAGACCCCAGCCCATCGAATCCAGCCTTTCAGCAATGTGGCTCCGATCGATGGCCTCCGGCTTCGCCTTCAGTTCCTCCACCTGCTCTTCTTGGCTCATGACTACCTCCCTGTTACCGCGTGAGGCTCAGGCGCCGCAGCACGCCGCTTCCTGGCCTGTGGTCTCCGCTTTTTGTCCTCCTGCGCAAGGGCAGGAGCCCTTCATCTTCTTGACCATCAAGGGAATGACTATGGCCGCCAGCAGTACTCCCAGGATGGGGGCACAGCGTTTCATCTGGGGGCAACTCGCCGCACAGCCTTTGCCTTCGCTCTTCTCGGCAGTGTTTTCTTCGATACGCATCTTGGATCTCCTTTCGTCACCCGTATGACGATACCGGCTCGGAAAGGGATACACCTTCAATCGGACCGATCCGCCAAGAGTCGACTAGCTGACGTCCGCGCCACCCGATGGAGACTTCCGCTCGCAGACAAATACACCCCGCTCGTCGCGGCTGAACCTGCAGGCGCTGTCCAGTGCCTCCTTCAACTTCTTTCGCGCCCGGTGCAGCCGGATCTTGGCCGTCGCCAACGAGCAGCCGAGCATCTCGGCGATCTCGGGATTGGTCAGCCCCTCCAAGTCGTGGAGCAGAATCACCGCCCGATAGTCATCGGGTAGCTCCTCGAGGTAGTCCTGCACACAGCTGCTCATCTCCCGCTGCTCGACCACTTTGTCGAGGCGGGGCGATTCGTCGGCGGGCTCGATGGGGAGCGGACCCCCACGCTCCGAGGTCATGCCGTCGAGTGAGGCCGCCTCGTCTCGCTGTGACCTCTGGCGGAAGCGGTCGTAGCTGAGATTGGTCGCAATGCGATAGAGCCAGGAGGAGACCTTGCTCGGATCCTCGAGGGTGGGGAGCTTGCGGTAGGCCCTTATGAAGGTCTCTTGAGTCAGGTCCTCCGCTGCTCCAGCCTCCCGCACAAGCGTCAGCAGGTAGCGGTGAATCGGCTCTTTGTACCTCCCAAAAATATCGGAGAAAACCGGGTCACCGGAGAACGGGACTTCCATCTCGACCTCCCATCGAGACGCTGAAGCCCTGGCAGATATCGCCGGACAAGAATGGCCTCAGCGCTCGTTGGTCTTGCCGGGTTCGGCGCCCCCCACCCTACACCCGGCCCGCCTAAGGCGCACTACCCGCCCGGGTAGGAGCGGCCGCAATTGTTGCTAGACAATCCGTTTTCGATTGGGTTTCATGGAACGCTGGTCACTTCGAATAGGGGCCACTCGCCGGGAACACCCTTGAGCTGGTGGCTACCCCGGTCGGCGAGCTCGATACCGGAGCCGACGACCAGATCCTTGACGGTGTGGGTTACCAGTACTCCCCCCTCATCAGCGGCCGCCGTGACCCGGGCCGCAATGTTGACCGCCATTCCCCCGATCTCCTCGCCCCGCAGCTCGACTTCGCCGGTGTGAAGACCCGCCCTGAGCTCGACCCCCAACGAGCGCACCCCCTCGGCGATGGCGGCGGCGCAGGTGACCGCCCGGGTCGGCCCGTCAAAAGTGGCCAGGAATCCATCTCCCGCGGTCTCGATCTCGCGCCCGCGGAACCGCTCGAGATACTCGCGGACCAATCGGTGGTGGGTCTGGCGGAGATCGAGCCACTTTTCGTCGCCCATCTCCGCTGCCCGCTCGGTCGAGCCGACGATATCGGTAAACAGGACGGTGGCCAGAATCCGGTCCGGAGCGGGCGCCTCACGCACTCCGGTCAGAAACTCCTGGATCTCATCGAGGAAGTCACCGGCATGAAAGGGATACGAGTCGGCACCCGGGAGCTCGACATACTTCGCCTTCGGGATCTGTTCCGCCAGGTAGCGGCCGAAGCCGACTCTGTGATGTCTGTTGTCTGCTCGGTGCACGACCAAGGTCGGCACCCTGATGCTGGGCAGCACCGAGCGGACGTCGACTCGCGTCACCCACCTGTACATCGTCGAAGAGGCCCCACGCGGCATGGCCAGCCGTTGATAGCGCACAAACCACTTGCGGAACCGGGGGTCCTCGGCCACGCTCGGCGCTGTCAGCTGCAGCATGTCGGCTGATACCCCCCAATACTGCTCGTAAAGATCGGTCAGTTTCCGGACCGTCGTCGTCGGCATGCCCACCGGGTAGTCGTCGTCCCGCATCCAGCGGGCAAAGGCATTGACAAGGGCCAGGGCCGAAAGGCGCTGGGGGTGGCTAGCGGCAAAGACCATGGCCATCAGCCCGCCTTCCCCATCACCGATGATCGCGGCTCTCCCCGATCCCACGGCGTCCAGCACCAGTCGCGCATCGTCCATCCACTGCTCGATGGTCGGCAATGAGGCCAACGGCACCGGGTCCGAGACCCCGGTCCCCCTTTTGTCGAAGCAGATGACGCGGCCAAAGGAGGCCAGCCGGTCGAAATATCGGGCGAGCGATGGCTCCTCCCACATGACATCGACGTTGGACATCCAATTGGGGATAAAAAGAATGTCGAGAGGGCCCTCGCCAAATACCTGGTAGGCGACGTACAAGCCCTCGTCGGATCTGGCGTATTGGGTCTCCGGTTGTTCTCTGCCAAGCCTCATCGGAGCAATATCCTACCGCTGGAGTGACCCAATTCACTCCCAACCTCGGTTGTCGGGATGGGTCGGAGAGGGGACGCCCTGTCTCGACTCCCGATTTATGTCATCTCATCAGGGACCGGCTACCAAGAATCGGGAGTCGACATCCACTCACCGCCGATCGGGGCCCCGTAAGTCGTTTCCGATCAGCCGATTGTCCTCCGGCAAGCTGGTGGCAAGAGTCGGCGCGATACTTGCACACTCAGAATCAGCAGAGGAGCGAAAGAAGGAGGGAGACGGATAGCGCAGATAGAGCCGACACGAAAGGGGGCCGACGATGCGATCAGCAAGCAGGTTTTTTCGCGGGGCGGTCCTCGTACTGCTCTTCGTCTTCATTGAAATCGGCGCTCCCTTCTCTCTTGTCGCGCAACCACCCGCTGCCACCATTCGCGGCACCGACTCACAGCGATCAGAGAAGAACGGATCCTGGGAGCTGACACTTCATCATGCCCGCGAAGCCTGCGGTAGAAAGTGGGTCAGGAAGCTGGGAGACCTGACGGAGGACGAATACGCCTGGATGGCCCGCTACCACCACGGGCTCTACGAGGTCTCCCTCAACGGACAGATACTGGCCACCATCGAGATCCTCAATACCCCCAACCTGCGAGATTGCGACCTCGACCGACACTGGAAGACACGGGAGATGACCATCCGGGTGACCTACTTCTTTTTTGACGGGTCGCAAAAGACCCAGCTCACACACATCGCCGTTGACCCGACCTTTGTCAACCAGGCGCCGAGGGTCTACCCGCTGATGGGCAAGGCGCTCCTGATCGGGGTCGACGTCGAGGGCAACGCCCGCAGCAGATGGCTGGCTCTCGAGCCGCTCAAAGCTCTCTACATAGAGGCCGCCGCGCGACAAACCGAGCAACAGCCGGTTCTCGCATCGCAATAGACCTGTCGCGGCCAGGTTCCGGCAACGGACGATCCCCAACCCGCTGCGTGCTAGGCTACCCGTCCACAAAACGGCGGTCCCAGCCGTGGGATCCTCGAATAATCGATCTCGAGTCCCCAAATCATGGCCACTGGAAGCGATTATTTCCCCGTTTGGAGAACCCGTTGAGGCGGTTTTGCGACCCCCGCGGGGTTTCTTTCGCCTTTCCGCTACTGGCTCTCCTGCTACTCGTCATTGGACCGAGCGCTCCCTCCCTGGCCAACGACGCCCCCCCGCCACCCACCCCCTCCGATCTGATCGGTGAGCGCTTGGAATACAACGTGAAATGGGGACTGCTTCTGGTCGCCAGCGCGGTGCTCGAAGTCGAGAGCAATGAGGAAAATCAAATCACCTTTCGCGCCACGGCGCGAACCCGGTCGATCGTCGAGGCCATCTACCCGGTCCGCGATATGGTGGAGTCCACAGCCTGGCTCCCCGATATTCGTGTCGACCGGTACCTGAAGCAGGGCAGAACAGGAAGAAAAGAGGAACGCCGGACCGAGATCGTCTTCGACGTCGAAAACGGTCTGGCACAATACACCAAGAACGGCGAGGCACGCGAGCCGATCGAGGTGCCACCGGGCGTGCAGGATCCGCTATCAGGTATCTATGCCTTCAGGACCCTCGAAGTCGACGACGAGCAGAAGATCGAGCTCGACGTCACCGATGGCAAGAAGGTAACCAGGGGTAGACTCAC
>SBFI01000165.1 GCA_006227875.1 Acidobacteriota bacterium | reverse complement strand
GACGGCTCGGCGGTGCTCTTCCGCTCGATGCGCTACGGCTGGGATTTGAGCGACACCCGGCTCTATCTGGCCCCGATCGAGGGTGGTCTGCCCACACCGCTGGCCATGCCGGTCTCGGGTGGAGGCGATCTCTCGCCCGACGGTACCCGGGTGGCCTACTCACCACTGGCCCGCGACTTTCGCACCTGGAAGCGACACGAGGGTGGATGGGCCCAGGACCTCTACATCTTCGATCTCGAGAGCCACGACCTCGAACAGGTGACCGACCATGTGCGCTCGGATCGGGATCCGATGTGGATCAGGGGCAAGATCTTTTTCTCGTCCGACCGGGATGGCACGCTCAATCTCTACTCCTACGACACCCGCACCAAGGTTCTCGAGCAGCTGACCACCAGCGATGTCTGGGATGTGCGCTGGCCGAGCGACGACGGTGACCATCAGATCGTCTACGAGCTCAACGGCGAGCTCCAGATCTACGATATCGGTCAGGGCGCGTCAAAGCCCCTGTCGATCGAAGTGCCGGACGACGGTCTGGCCAAGCGGCCCAAGCGTCTCGAGGTCGCCGATTACATCGAGGACTTCGCGCTCAGCCCCAAGGGGGAGCGGGCGCTGTTTATCGCCCGTGGGGATGTCTTCAGCGCCCCGATCGAAAAGGGCCGCACACGCAACCTCACCCAGACCTCCGGTGCCCACGACAAGTGGGCGCGGTGGTCGCCCGACGGCAAGCAGATCGCCTTTATCTCCGACATGACCGGTGAGGAGGAGATCTATCTCGTCTCCCAGGACGGAACGGGTGAGCCGGTGCAGCTCACGGAGGGTGGTCAGGCGATGCGCTACGCCCCCGAATGGTCGCCCGACGGCAGCCGGCTGGCTTTCAGCGACAAGGGCGGGAAGCTCTTTGTGCTCGAGGTCGACACCCGGGAGGTCATCGAGATCGCGGACGAAGCACGCGGCCAGATCCGCGACTACACCTGGTCACCCAACGGCGGCCATGTCGCCTTCTCCATGACCGACATCAATGATTTCGGTTCCATCTATATCTGGAGCGTGGCCGACCGCCAGCTCCATCGCGTCACCAGCGAGATGTTCCACGACTTCGAGCCGGTCTGGGATCCGGACGGTAAATACCTCTACTACTTTGCCAACCGCGAGTACGCGCCACAGATCTCGTCGATCGAATGGAATTTCGCTACCGATCGGGAGACCTACATCTATGCCCTGGCGTTGCGCGAAGACGTCGAGCACCCGCTGCCACCAGAAAGCGACGAGGTGACCATCGACGAGGAGAAGGACAACGGCGACAAAGAAGAGAACGGGGACGAGGAAGAGGAGAACGGCGAGGAGAAGGCCAAGGACCCGATCGGGATCGATTTCGACGGCCTGGCCGGACGGGTGGCACGGATCCCGGTCGATGCCGACAACTTTGGGGGGCTGACCGCGGCCTCGGGCTACCTCCTCTACGTCAAGGGCGCGCCGTTCTACTACGGCCGGAGTGCGGACACCAAGTCCTCGCTGCAGCTCTTCTCCTTCGAGGATCGCGAAGCGTCGACCCTGGCGGAGGACATTTCGGGCTATGCGCTCTCGGGTGACGGCAAGAAGGTCCTGGTCCGTCACGGCTCCAGCTACAAGCTCTACGACGTGAAGAAGAACGGCAAGGACTCGGCCAAGGCCGTCTCCACGGCGGGCCTGGTGGTCGATCTCGTTCCCGAGGAGGAGTGGGCGCAGATCTTCGACGAGGTCTGGCGCCGGAATCGCGACTTCTTCTATGTCGAGAACATGCACGGCTACGACTGGGAGGCGCTGCGTGAGCAGTATCGGCCCTGGCTGGAGCACGTCGGGCATCGCTCCGATCTCAACTATCTGGTCGGTGAGATGATCGCCGAGCTCAACGTCGGCCACACCTACAAGGCGGGTGGCGACTACGAGATCCCGGACCGCCAGCCGGTGGCCCTGCTGGGTGCCGAGCTGGAGCAGGAGCTCGAGCCGGACACCACTGGTCGCTATCGGTTCGCCAAGATCCTCCGGGGTCAAAACGAGGAGGACAAGTACCGCTCGCCACTCACCGAGATCGGGGTGGATGTCGACGAGGGCGACTACCTGCTGGCGATCGACGGGGTCGAGCTGACGGCGGAGACCAACCCCTACCAGCTCCTGCGCAACAAGACCGGACACCCGGTCGAGTTGACGGTCAACGATCAGCCGATCCTCGAAGGGGCCCGCAAGGTGAGCATCAACCCGATCACTAACGAGGCCAAGCTCCGTTATCTCGATTGGGTCGAGGCCAACTGGCGCAAGGTGGACGAGCTGACCGACGGCCGTGTGGGCTACATCCACGTACCCGACATGGGTGGCGACGGGATCAGCGAGTTCATCAAGTGGTATTACCCCCAGCTCCGCAAGGAAGGGTTGGTGGTTGACGTCCGCAGCAACGGCGGCGGCAATGTCTCCCAGATGCTCATCGAGCGGCTGCGCCGGAGCCTGCTCGGAACAGGTTTCAACCGCAACAGCGACACACCGGAGACCTACCCGGCGACCACCTTCTACGGCCACATGGTCTGTCTGATCGACGAGGACTCCGCCTCCGACGGCGACATCTTTCCCCACTTCTTCAGGCAAGCGGGGATCGGTCCTTTGATCGGCAAGCGGACCTGGGGTGGGGTCACCGGGATCACCGGCCGGGGCCCGCTGATCGACGGCGCCGCAATCTATGTGCCCGAGTTCGGCACTAACGCCATCGATGGCAGTTGGATCATCGAAGGCCACGGGGTCGAACCCGACATCGAGGTGGAGAACGACGCCAAGTCGATCCTCGAGGGCAGGGATCCACAGCTCGAGCGGGGTGTGGAAGAGGTCCTGCGGATGATCGACGCGGATCCCAAGAAGCTGCCGGAGAGGCCGGCGCCACCGATCAAGACCAAGTGAGCCCGTGGTCATCAATCGAGGGAGTCGAATCGTGCTGAGAACCGCTGCCAGAACCGTACCCCGGACGATCCGGCCAGGGCG
>SBFI01000012.1 GCA_006227875.1 Acidobacteriota bacterium | reverse complement strand
GCTACCAACGGCGGCGGTAGCTTTCTCATCGCCTGGGTGATCTTCCTCTTGATCTGGTCGGTGCCGCTGATGATCGCCGAGTTCTCCTTTGGCAAACGGGCGCGGAAGGGGACGGTGGGTGCGTTTATCCGCATCGCCGGTGAGGGCAAGGGTTGGATGGGTGGCTGGGTGGCGCTGTGCGCCACCGCCATCATGTTCTACTACTCGGTGGTGGCCGGCTGGTGTATTCGCTACTGCGTGGCAGCGATCCTGGGCGAGCTTCGGGGCGCTGATCCGGCGGCTTTTTGGGAGTCCTACGCCGGCACGACACAGGCTTTTTGGACTCACGCCATAGCGCTGGCCCTGGCGATTGGCGTGGTCTGGTTTGGTGTCCGCGGTATCGAGCGGGTGGCCAAAGTGCTCATCCCGACGCTGGTGGTGCTGGTGGTAGTGCTGGCAATCCGGGCGGTGACGCTGCCCGGAGCGGCCGCCGGGCTGGAGTTCCTCTTCAAGCCGGATCTGCAAGCATTGGCGGACTATCGTGTCTGGCTCAATGCCCTGACCCAGAATGCTTGGGACACGGGCGCCGGTTGGGGTCTGATCCTCACCTATGCCATCTATATGAAGGCGCGAGAGGATATCCCCTTGAATGCCGCGCTCATCGGTTTTGGCAACAACTCCATGTCGCTGCTGGCCGGCATCATGGTGCTCTGTACCGTCTTTGCCATCAACCCCGGCGCCCGCGATCAGATCGTCGGCGCGGGAAATGAGGGCCTGACCTTTATCTGGATGCCCCAGCTCTTCGCACAGATGCCGGGCGGCCGCTTTTTCATGATCATCTTCTTCCTGGCCTTGTCCTTTGCCGCCCTGACCAGCTTGATCTCCATGGTCGAGCTGGCGGCGCGCAATCTGATGGACGCCGGGCTGCCACGCAAACGAGCGGTCGGCATCATCGCCCTGGCAGGTCTGGTCTTTGGTACGCCTTCGGCCCTGTCGATTGCTTTTCTCAACAATCAGGATTGGGTCTGGGGCGTCGGGCTAATGCTCTCCGGATTGTTCTTTGCCGTCGGTGCGCGTAGCTTTGGCGTCGAGCGACTGCGCCGGGAGGTGGTCAATGCCGAAGGCGCCGACCTCCGGGTAGGGCGTTGGTGGAGCTTTCTCGTCTCGGTCGTCATCCCGGTCGAGGCTCTGGTGCTCATGATCTGGTTCCTTTGGGGAGCCAGCGACGGCAAAGAGGCCGTCGAGTGGCTCAATCCCTTCAACGCCGGATCGGTGGGCACGGTCCTCGCGCAGTGGGCCGTGGCGCTGGCAGCTCTGCTGGCGCTCAACAAGTGGATGAGTCGCAAGACCATGAGAGATGAGGTGAGCCAATGAGCACCTCGGCAGTGATGATGCTGGTGCTGATTTGTGGTTTCGTCTGGGGCGGGTTCGTGAGTCTTCTGACGCGGGCGATCCGTCGAGAAGGCGCCAAGCAGCAGGCCGATCGATCGTCTGCCGGGTGATCTCCAGAGTTGTTCACGATGCACGTTTTCTTGACCGGTTTCATGGGGGTGGGCAAATCGACGATCGGTCGATGCTTGGCGGCAGCGCTCGAGCTGCCGTTTGTCGATCTCGACCAGAGGATCGAAGATCACACTGGTGAGTCGATCGCCGGCATCTTCGAGCAGCGTGGTGAAGCGGCCTTCCGCAGGATCGAGGCCGAAGCTTTGAACCGTGTCGTGCATGGTCCACCGGCGGTCATCGCTACCGGGGGCGGAACGGTAACTGTCGAGCAGAACCGTGTGCTGATGGAATCCCACGGCGTCAGTGTATGGATCGATCTCCCATTCCCCAGCATTGCCCGTCGGGTGGTGGACGGAGAGCGAGCCGAGCGTCCACTTTTCGACAGCCCGGGCCAGGCCGAGGCACTCTACGAAGCTCGGCTACCTGCTTATCGCGCCTGCAATCACAGGATAACCGTAGGGGCGGAGGACGGTCCCGACGAGATTGCCGCGAGGATCGAGCGGCTGCTCCAGGAGACCCCGTGCGCTACCTGATCATCTCGGACATGCACGGCAACTCGGACGCGCTGGCGGCCGTGCTCGACCATGTCGCCGGGGAAGAGCTCGATGCGGTGCTCAATCTGGGAGATCTGGTCGGCTATGGCGCCAGCCCCAACGAGGTCGTGGAAGCGCTCGATGGTTTGGCGCTCCCCAGTCACACGGTGCGTGGCAATCACGACAAGGTGGCGGCCGGTATCGACGACGGCATGGGGTTCAACCCCACGGCTCTGACCGCAGCCCGCTGGACGGCGGAACAGCTTACCGCCGAGAACCTGGAACGGGTCCGTGCGCTGCCGCAGGGTCCCAAACAGGTGGACGAGGGGTTGGTCATCTGTCACGGCTCACCCTTCGACGAGGACTACTACCTGCTGTCCGTCTTCGACGCCGAAGATATCTTCTCCACCTGGAAAACCCCGGTCACCTTCTTTGGGCACACCCATGTGCCAGCAGCCTTTGCCAGCCGTGAGGGTGGCGGCATCGAGATCGAGGTGCTCTACGGCGACGAGGTAAAGCTCGAGCTGGAGGTCGACTACGGCGTCCGCTATCTCATCAATCCGGGCTCGGTTGGGCAACCGCGAGACCGGGATCCGCGAGCCGCCTACATGATCTACGACAGTGAAGAGCAAGTGGTCCTGCTGCGCCGGATCGAGTACCCCGTTGGCGAAGCCCAGGAGCGCATCATCGAGGCCGGTCTGCCAAGGTTGCTGGCGGATCGGTTGGCGTTGGGATACTAAGAGAGGGCGTAGGGGCTTGAGGGCGTAGGGGCTTGGGGCGCCCCTCCCTTCCCGTTTGATATGGGTGGGCGGGGGACCCCTAGGCCCCTAAGCCCGGGTGGGAGTGCGGGTGGGCTAAGCCCCTAGGCCCTGGTTGGGTAGGCCTTGACGGCGGTTACTGCCCCAGAACGAGGCGTGTTGTCGTGCCCATGGCGGCCTCGGCTTCGGTCTGCAGATCGCCGGGCCCGGTGGTCGACACATCGCCGTCA
>SBFI01000403.1 GCA_006227875.1 Acidobacteriota bacterium | reverse complement strand
AGCTTGACGAAACCGACATCCTGACCCAGAACCTGTAGAACCCGGGAGAAGCCCCAGAGCCCGGGGCTCGCGCGCCCACAGTGGGGACAGACATTCTCCTGGACTCCGACCAGACGCCCACAGGAGGGACAGACGACCGAACCGCTCGTCTGTCGCTTCAGCATCCGGCAGTTCTCCGCTCAGTCGCTGTCACTCGATTCCTCCCCGGAGTCGCCGGCAGCCTTCTCGGGTTCCTCGAGACTCTGGACGATCTGCGTCACTTCCAACTCCGCCTTGCGGATCTTCTGGCGGCAAAGCTCGAGCAGCTTGGTGGCCTGTTTGAGCTCCTCGGCCAGCTCGTCGATGTCGATCTCGTCGCCTTCGACACGTCCCAGGATGGCCTCCAGCTCCTCCATCGCTTCTCCAAAACCGAGCTCCTTGCCCGTACCTTTGCTCTTTGCGCTCATCCTTCCTCCACCCGGCTCTTCAACTTCCCTCGAGCCAACTCAGTCCTGATCAAATCGCCCGGCTCGACATCGCGGGGATTGAGAACAAGCTTACCGCGCGAATCGCGTGTGATCGAGAAGCCCCGCTGCAGCGTCTTGTCGGGAGCCAGCTGCCGGCAGATCATCTCCCACCCTTGGAGCCGCACCGCCAGCTCCCGCAGCCTGCCGCGGGCTCGCGCCACGATCTGCTCGGCAAGCCGCTCCGGCGCCCAGGCCCGCTGTTCGAGTCTGATCGGAGCGATAACGATCAGGCGCTCGCGTACCTCGTCGAGCCGACCGGTCGCGTCCCGTAGCCTCCTGTCGATCGCGGCGCCCAGCATCCGGGCCGCATGGGCCACCCGGGTCGAAGCCTCCGACAAGCGGTAGCGCGCCAGAGCCAGCCCTCTTTCGGCGCGGCCAACGGCCTCCCGGCCACGGCGAAGCGGCTCGAGCGCCTCCCGCTTGAAAGCCTGTCGCATCTCGACGACGCTGAGCTCGGCCAGCCGCAGCCGCTCGACAAGAAACTCCGCCACCTTGGTGGGGGTCTTGAGAGCCGTGTGGGCAACCAGGTCGGAGATCGACTCGTCGATCTCGTGCCCCAGACCGGTCAGCACCGCCACCGGGGACCGGGCCACCGCCTCGGCGATCTTTCGACTATCGAAGACGGCTAGATCTGCACGCGATCCGCCGCCGCGGATCAGGACCGCGCAATCGACCTCCAGACCGGCAAGAGCGCCGAGCGCCGAGGCCACCTCCTTTTCGGCCTCCCTCCCCTGGACCGAGGCGTGAATAAAGAAGACCTGAAATCCGAACCCGCTTTCGCTGAGAGTGCTCAGAAAATCGTGATAGGCGGCACTCCCTTCGGAGGTGATGAGCGCCAGACGGAGGGGAATCTCGGGCAACGGGTGCTCGCGATTCCGGGTCAGCAGACCGGCGGCCTTGAGGGCCTCGAGTGTCTCCTGGCGTCGCTTGGCCAGAAGGCCCAGTGTGAAGACCGGATCGACCTCGCGCACCACGAACTGGAGCCGGCCGAACGGGGCATAGAAATCGACGCTGCCGCGACAACGGATCTGCTGTCCTTCGGCGAGCTCCTGGCCGGTGTCGGCCAGTGATAGCTTTATCTTCTGGTAGTCGCCACGCCAGGCCACCGCCTCCACCTTGCCGACGATCTCGTCCTCCTCCCCCTTCTCGATCAACTCGAAGTAGAGATGCCCCCGCTGGTGACGGCGCAACCGGTTGACTTCCCCCGCGACCCAGACGGAGGAGAATGCCTCCCTGAGGAAGTCGCGAATGTCCTCGCACAATTCGCGGACCGAGTAGGTCTCTTCCCGGAAGGACACGTGATGGATCAGTGATAGGAGGTCAGCTCGTCGGAGGAGGCGAGCGGTATGGCACGCGCCCATTCCACGGCCTCTTTCTCTCCGAGCGTCAGCTTGCTGAGAAAAGTCTCGGCTTCTTCGCGATCGTGGAAGAGGCGCCAGATAAAGGTGTGACCCGCCGGCGCGGTGAAGTAGGTGTACCGTTTGGTTCCATCACTGCTGAGGTCGAACCCGAGATCGGTCTCGCCGTTGATACCGACGCAGGCCGCGGCAATCGCCCGGAAGGCTAGGGCAAGCGCTTTGATGGAATCCTCGTAGTCGCCGAGCTCCTCACGCGAAAGAGGTGTGTGGTACACGGCCACCTTGGCCGCATCCTCTTCTGCCAGCAGGTTGTAGGGAACATCGTGCCGGTCCATGGCCTCCCGGGTCTCGGCCGTGGTCACAAAGACGTCGTCCGTACCGGCGACTTTGTAGGTGATGGCGAAGACGTCCTGATCGAGCTGCGCAAAGGCCTCGGCGAGCATACTCTCGTCTTCAATGGTGAAATAGAACAGGCTGTTCATCAGGCGTCTGGGTGTCATCTCGGAGTCGTCTCCCCGGTATTTCAGGCGGCTCGGCCAATAACCGCGGCCGCCGGTGCTTTCGTGGTGATCAAGTCGGACAGGCCAAGAAATCAGTATACCAAAGGCCGAATCGCAGGTTTTGGACCGAGAAACCCTCCACAGGGGCCGGGGGGCAAGGCGCGCTAATATTGACGGCAAAGCCAGAGCGACCCTAGATGGATCAGCCACCCCAGAATCTCGCCCGCAATCTCCATATTCGGTCGCCAGCGGCCGTTGTCCATATCTGGCCCGACGACTCGAAATCCCGATCGGAGGAGGTTCGAGAAAGGATCGAGCGGGTTCTGCTCGAGACCGGCGGCATCTTCCCCCTCGCCCCGACATCGTTTGCCGTCCTTCCCGAGTCCAAGGATCCGGCCCCATTCGACACCGCGGTCCATATCTGTCGCCGGCTCCCGGTGGTGTTGTCCAAGGGGGACGAGCTCCGTCGAGATCCACCCTCCCTCGGCATGCTGATCTCGCCGGGCGAGGTGACGATCAGGGACCGGCAAGCCGAGCTCAAATCGGATCCGTTTGGTGAGGACATCCAGCAGGCTCCTCCGCCGCTGGAGAGTCACGCCGTCTATCTGACCGGTTGGGCGGCTCACCAGCTCGAGCATCCCTGCCA
>SBFI01000287.1 GCA_006227875.1 Acidobacteriota bacterium | reverse complement strand
TCTGAGCTCGGTACTCCGCTGTCGCCTCAAGCGACAGGCGGAGCGCGAGAGTCGTGCAGGCTGGAAGGAGACTCACCGAATCCGGCAAACGATTCCGGGGCGGGATTCCGTGCACCGGGAGTATTCGACGGCGCCACCGCAGACCAGGGCAGGTCACCGTTGCTGTGCAACAGGAGGCAGGCGGGACATCCCACATAGACGACAACTTCGCCGGCCTCCAGGTGGGCCGTATCCTCGGCATGCTTGGCGGCACCAAAGACCGGCAGCTCCAGAATGCCGATCCCCGGCTCGTGGTCCAGTGAATGGAGTCCAAGACCGGAGACACGAACCGCAAGTGCCAGGGCGAGCAGAAGGACCACTTTTCGCCCGCGGTTGGAGATGGCAGGAAGATCGAACACTATCTATAAAGCTTAACAGAGGTCCGGGAGGCGGCTAATCATCTCGAACCACCCGTCGAGGCGGGGAACGACTACCCCCAGGGGTATTGGAAAAATCCCTCCTCCTACATAGGTTTAACCTCGGGTGAGTCCGATCCGGCCCAAGCACTCAGCCATGACGGAGCTGCCTTCATCGAACCGTGTGCTGGTGGCCCTCGTCCTTCTCTTCGCCGCCCTCTCCACAGCCTCAGCGGTTCTACTTTGGGCTCTAGAGAACCAGGAGACGGAGGCCGGGGGCGACCCTCCAGAGCTGGCCGAAACGCTCAGGAACCAGGCTCTCGCTCACCACGAGCAGGGACAGAACGAAGAAGCCGAGAAGCTTCTGCGGCGCGCTCTTGCAATCGACGAAGCCGAGCTGGGACCCGATCATCTGGATGTCGCCGACGATCTCAACAGACTGGCGGCCGCGCGCGTCGCCCTTGGGGACATTGCCGGCGCCGACCTACTGCTCGAGCGAGTACTCGAAATCCGCCAGAAGGTCCTCGGCCCCGAGCATCCGGAAGTGGCAGGCGCGCTCAGCAATTTGGGAGTGGTGGCCTTCGAATCGGGGCGGATCGTCGAAGCACGCCGACTGTACGAGCGCGCCCTCGAGATCGACGAGAAAGCACTGGGGCCCGACGATCCGGTGGTGGCCGCCGATCTGTACAAACTGGCTCTGGTGGCCGATCTACAGGGGCGCAATCGGAAGGCGGAAGAGCTGTTTCGCAGAGTGATCGAGATCTTCGACTCGACCCCCGAGCCCCTCCATCCGGACCTGGAGGAGAGCCTGGCCACCTTTGCCTACTTTCTCCATCGCAGCGGGCGCTGGCAGGCGGCCGAGAAGCTCTACCAGCGGGCCATCGAGATTCTCGAGACGACCACCGACTCCGATCCGCTGCTGCTGGCCACGACGCTCCGCCACCTGGCCATGCTCTACCAGAAGCAGGAGCGGCTTGGCGAGGCGGAACCCCTCTACCGCCGGGCTCTGAGCCTGTTCGAGCAGGTGGATCCCTACGAGCCCGAGATCGTGCCCCTGCTCTGGTCGCTCTCTGATCTGCTGGAGTGCACCGACCGTCCGACCGAGGCCGCGGAGCTGGAATCCCGGGCCAAAGCCCTCCGATCGCGTAGCGACTGAGCCCTGCTAGAATCGCCGAGCCAATCTTCCAGGGCTCCACCGGCCCCTCGGGGAAAAAGAAAATGTCGACAATTCAGCTAGTCAATGCCCGTGAATGCAGTCGTTTTTCGTTACTGCTGGGGCTCGCCGTTCTGACCCTCGTAGCCGGCGGTTGTGGCGGGGAGCAGACAACAACGGTCGGGACATCCGAAACTGCCGCGCATCACGACGACATCGCCTGGTTCGATGGCAGCCCGGAAGCCGCCTTTGCTCTGGCCGAGAGCGAGGGCAAGCCCCTGTTTCTCTACTGGGGCGCCGAGTGGTGTCCACCTTGCCACTATTTGAAGAACAAGATCTTCAAGCGCCCCGAGTTCGTGGCGAAGAGCCAAGAGTTTGTACCGGTCTATCTTGATGGCGACACCGAGAGCGCTCAGATTCTGGGCGAAGAGCTCGGGGTCATGGGCTATCCGACCGTGATCATTTTCAGCCCAGATGGTGAGGAGGTCATGCGCATGCCCTCCACGATCCCGGTCGAAGAGTACGCCGTCGTCCTCGATTCGGCGATGGAGCGCATGAGACCTGTCAAGACGGTGTTGGCCGAGGTCATGGAAGCCGGTCCGGCCAACGCCCACCCCAGCGATCTCAACGTCCTGGCCTTCTACTCCTGGGAACAGGACAGCAAGGTCGAGCTGGAGGACGAAGAGAAGACAGCGACATTCGGAAGGCTCAACGAGGAGACGCCCAACGAGCTAAGACTCGAGAAATCCCGCTTTCTCGCTCTCTATCTCGGTGCGCTGATCCAGCAATCGCGCGACAGCGAGGAAGCGCTGCTCACCGATGCCGAAAGAGCGGAGCTCGACACCGCCGTCGCGGCGCTGCTCGAAGACGACCAGCTCGTCGCCAACAACCTGATCCTCCTGTTCTATTACAGCCGCGAGACGGTTGAGCTCCTCCACCCCGCAGACTCTCCCCCGCGACAAGCGCTCATAGGCAAGTGGGTTGCCGCGGCCCAGGGAGTCGAGAACACCGGCAACCTCCCGGTCGACGATCGCCTCGACGCCATCTATCCCCAGATCCAGCTGGCCAAGCTCCAGGCCGAGGCCGAGCTGCCGGCAGAGTCGGAAGAGGAGGTCGAGATCCCGGCTGAGCTGCAGGATCACATCCGCGAGCGGATCGCCTGGGCGACCGGGGCGGTGACCGACGAGGGCGAGCTCCAGGCGGTGGTCAACTCCATGGGTGGCCTCTTGATGTCGAGCGGTCTCGAAGGTGAGGCCGAGGAGCTGCTCACCCAGATGATGGACAAGACCGAGGCTCCTTACTACTTCATGTCCTGGATCGGCAGCATCAAGAAGGACGCCGACCAGCCCGAAGAGGCCCTCGCGCAAAGCCTACGAGAACTCCCGCGGTCGCTACTCCCGCTTCCGCTGGGGCTCGACCTATCTGCGCCAGGCGATCGAGCTGGCACCCGACGACGACACGGCCATCGAGGCCGACTCGATCGAGATCTTGTCCGAGCTGCTGGCCCTCGACGACGCCTTTGCCGGCGGCAATTACTCGCGGCTGGGCCAACTCGAGGACGCCTATCAGACGTGGAACGAGGAAGGCAGCCATGACGAAGCGGTGACCAGGATCCGCGATTTTGTCCACCAGGTCTGCGATCGCTACCCCGCCGAGGGCGAGGACTCCGCCCAGGAGCGCTGCACCGGCTTCCTGGTCGCCGAAGACACCGACAAGGCTTGAAGCGGCCGGCCCGCCAAAGTGACCGGCCGCTTCGCTCTCTCGCCGGGGCCTGATAACATCCG
>SBFI01000124.1 GCA_006227875.1 Acidobacteriota bacterium | reverse complement strand
AGGTGCTTGATGGCGGCGAGGCTGTCGGTGAGAGTTCCCGTACCCACACCCTGGATATAGCTGGTGTTGTAGCGGGCGCCACCGGCGTTGTAGTCCTTGCCCTTCCGGATGCAGTCGTCGGTGATCAGCGACAGCAGGGGAGCCGGCGCCGAGGTGGCGTAGAGACGCTCGAAGAGGTGGTTGCCTCTGAGCTTGATCTGGACAAAGTGGTGGACCTGGGTTCGCCAGGCCGCGAACAGCTCCTCGATCGACCCGAAGTCGTCGGCATCACCGGTTTCCGGGCCGAGTTGCTTGCCGGTGCGCGGGTCCCAGCCGTTGTTGAGGGTCACTTCCAGAATCTTCACCAGATTGAAGTAGCCGGTGAGAATATAGGCCTCCTTGCCAAACGCCCCGGTCTCGACACAACCGCTGGTGCCACCCTCGCGCGCGTCCTCGACCGTCTTGCCCTGCCGCAGGAGCTCCTCGACGACGCTGTCGGCGTTGAACACCGAGGGGAAGCCGTAGCCGTTGCGGATCACCTTGGCCGCTTCCTTGAGGAAGCGGTCGGGGGTCTTACGTGACAGTTGGATGTTGTTGCTCGGCTGGAGGATGTGCATCTCGTCGATGACTTCCAGCAGCAGATAGGAGACCTCGTTGACACCATCGGTGCCGTCCTTCTTGAGGCCCCCGAGATTGATGTTGGCAAAGTCGGTATAGGTGCCGCTTTCGGCGGCGGTGACCCCGACCTTGGGTGGGGCGGGGTGGTTGTTGAATTTGACCCAGAAGCACTCGAGCAGCTCCTTGGCGTCTTCGCGGTCGAGACTGCCGTTGTCGAGACTCTGTTGGTAGAAGGGTTCGAGGTGTTGATCGAGGTGCCCCGGGTTGAACGAGTCCCAGCCGTTGAGCTCGGTAATAACGCCCAGGTGATAGAACCAGTAGGTCTGAAGCGCCTCCCAGAAGTCGGTGGGGGCGTGGGCGGGGACACGCTCGCAGTTTCGTGCGATCCGCAGCAGCTCCGACTTGCGGGTCTCATCGAGCTCGACCTCGGCCAGCTGACGTGCCATCTCCGCGTGGCGCTGGGCCAGGAAGATCAGCGCATCGGCGGCGATATCCATCGCCGTGAGCTGCTCGCGTTTGTCGTAGGCCTCAGGATCTTCGATGAAGTCGAGGTCGACAATCGCCGCTGCTATCTCCTCCTTGAAGTCCAAAAGACCCTTGTCGTAGATCTTGCCGTCCGCCACGGTGTGCCCCGGCGCTCGTTGCTCCATGAACTCGGTAAAGATGCCCGCCTCGTAGGCGTCGTGCCATTCGGGCGGTAACAGCTGGAATGCCCGCTCGCGGATCGAGCGGCCCCGCCAGTAGGGAATAACCGTCTCGTTGTAGGTCTCGATCACCTCGGGCGAGACGCCATAGCTGGTCTTCTCCCGGGAGTCGAGAATCTCGAGATCTTCCAGGCTGTGACAGGTGAGCTCGGGGAAAGTGGGTGTGGCCAGCGGCTCCGGACCACGCTCGCCGACGATGAGCTCGGACTCGCCGATATAGACCGTCTTGTGCTCGCACAGGTATTTGAAGGCCATCGCCCGCATCACCGGAACCGAGTATTTGCCCTCGTTGGCGGCATAGAACTCGGTTAGCAGTCGTGCGCGCTCGGCCGAGATGAAAGGTCGGGATTCCACACTACGCTGTCTGAGTTGTGCGACCCGGTCGCGCATCGTTCTACCCTCCAATCTTGACCTCCAGCCCGTAGGAGCGCAGACCGGCGGCGATCTCTCCGGCGTGCTCGCGGGTGGGGGGCAAGACTTGGTCCATGGGATAGCTCTCGCCCAGCCGTCGATACTTGTCTCCACCTATCCGGTGGTAGGGGAGCAGGTGAATCGGACAGGGCTTTGCCAATGAAGCCACAAAAGCGGCCGTGGCCTCGAGATTCTTCTCGTCGTCGTTGACCCCGGGGATCAGTGGTACGCGGACCCAGATCTCGGAGTCGGTCTCGGCAAGCGCCTCGAGGTTGTCCAGGATAAGGCGGTTGCCGACCCCCACCCAGCTGCGGTGAGACTCGTCATCCATCAACTTGAGATCGTAGAGAAACAGATCGGTCAGCCCGGCCACCGCCAGCATCGTCTCCCGCGGGGCGTGGCCGGAGGTGTCGACCGCCCGGTGGTAGCCCTCGGCCTTGCATGCGGCGAGCGCCGCGAGCAGAAAGTCCACGTTTCTACCCGGTGTCACCGGCTCGCCGCCGGAGAAGGTCACACCACCGCCGGACTCGTCGTAGAAGATGCGGTCCTTGTCCAGATCGCGCATCAGGGAGTCGACGGTGTAGGGGCGGCCGACCATGGTGCGCGCACCCGAGGGGCAGGCCTCGGCACAGGCGCCACAGCGCAGGCAACGTTTGGGATCGGTGCCGTAGATGGCCGAATCGGCACCGGGGGGCCGGGCGAGGCCGGGTGGGCAGACCTCGATGCATGCATCGCAAACCACGCAGCGCTCGGGAATGATCGACAGCACCGGTCCAAAGGGTCGGCTCTCGGGGTTGTGGCACCAAGCACAGCCGAGGGCGCAGCCTTTGAGAAAGACAGTGGTGCGGATACCCGGACCGTCGTGGACGGCGAAGCGCTGGATGTTGAAGACAACCCCGGTGGTCATGGCTCCGGGCTACCTTCGAGCTCGCGCAAGTAGTACTGCTCGATAAAAGGCCTCTGCACCTCGAACGACCAGTGGACGTCCCGGATGTAGTCGGCCGCTGCCGGCGCGTCACCGGCTTCGAGAAGCCATATCAGCTCTCCATGCTCGTCGATCGAGCGCAGCTCCCACTCCTTGATGAAAGTCTTCTTGCGGGGGAAGTCGTAAAGACGGTGCTTCATGGTCCGCACCAGATCCACCAGGCGTCGATTGGGCGAGAGCGAGAGAAAGCACTCGTGGAGCTCGAGATTGGCGGCGTAGAAGTGGTCGAAGTCGTCGTCGCGAGGGCCTCTGTCATCTCGTCATTGAGGCTTCTCATTCTCTCGATGACTGCGGGTGTAATCCGGGGAAACTCGGTGCGGATCACCGAGGCCTCCAGCGACCCAATGAGCTGATAGAGATCCCGGATGTCTTCCCGGGTGAGCAGGTTGACGACGCATCCCCGGCGGGGAAGGATGGTGACAAAACCCTCGGTCTCGAGCTGGAGTAGGGCGTCTCTCAGGGGTGTCCGGCTGACCCCTAGTCGGCGACTGATGGCGTTGAGGTCGAGGTTGGCGCCGGGGGCCAAATCGCCCCGATTCATCGACTCGCGCAGATAATCGTAGACCTGCTCGCGCAGGGACTTGAGGTTGAGGATGGCCAGATCGCCGGTCTGATTCACTGTCCGACTCCTACCCGGAGAGTCCCTTGGTGACAGCTGATACCTAATATATCAGATCCAGAAGTCCGATACAACCACCACTGAACGCGCTCGCACCCGGCATTACGCCGGGCCGTCGCCGCTAGCCGTTCTGCTCACACCAGAGGCGGGCGTTCTGAAACATCTGCAGCCAGGGAGAGACTTCGAGCCGCCGGCGGAGATCGGCGGGCATCCAGCCCCACTGCCAGGGCAGATAGCTGCGCTCCGGGTGCGGCATCATCACCAGGTGGCGGCCATCGGGTGTGCACAACCCGGCGACGCCGTGTGGCGAGCCGTTGGGATTGAACGGGTAGGCCTCGGTTACCTGGTTGTCGTCGTCGACAAAGCGCACCGGCGCCAGGCTGTCCGCCAGCACCCGATCCAGAACTCTCTGTTCCGGAAAGAGGGCCTGCCCCTCGCCGTGGGCCACCCAGATCCCAAGGGTCGCGCCCTCCATCCCACGCAGCAGTACCGCCGGGCTCGATTGGATCTGCACTGAGACAAAACGGGACTCGAAACGCCCGCAGGCGTTCTGGACAAACCGGGGCTGCTCCACGTCGGCGATCCCGGTCCAGGGTACCCAGCCGAGAAGGGCCAACAGCTGGCAGCCGTTGCAGATACCGAGGCTGAAGGTATCGGGTCGCCGGTAGAACTCCTCGAACTGCCGCCAGAGGCCGTCGTTGAGGCGGATCACGCCCGCCCACCCCTTGGCCGAATCCAACACATCGGCATAGCTGAAACCACCGACCGCCACTACCCCCCGGAATCGATCCAGCTCGACCCGACCGCTCAAGAGATCGGTCATGACGACGTCCCAGGGCTCGAAGCCGGCCGCGTAGAAGGCCGAGACCATCTCGCGGTCCCCGTTGCTGCCCTCTTCGCGCAGGATCGCCACCGGAATCTTCGACTGGCTCGACAGGATGGCAGCCGCGGTCGGTTGCGGATCGAAGGGGATCACAAAGCGTAGACCGGTCCGCTCGCGCAGCCCCGTGCGCTCCTGGTCGACAAACTCGGGTCCGGCCTGCAACCGGTCGAGCTCGAAGCTGGTCTCCTCCCAAAGGTCACGGAGATCTCGCATGTCGGCGGCGAGCACCTCCTGCTCACCCACCCGGACCCGGATGGAGGGCTCTGCGATCGTACGCCCGATCACCGTGCACGGGACTTTCGACCGCTCAAACGCGTCCAGCACCTTCTTTTCGTCGTCCGCCGCCACCTCGAGTGCCAAACCCAGCTCCTCGGCAAAGAGCACTGCCAACGGATCGGTTGTCGGCTCTCCGTCGATCCGGATGTCGATGCCACAGTTGCCGGCAAAGGCCATCTCCAACAGGGTCGTGACCAGGCCTCCGTCGCTGCGATCGTGCCCGGCGGTAACCATGCCCTCCTCGATCAACGCTTGAACCGTGTTGAAGGCCCGAGCCAGCAGGTCGGGATTCTCGACATCGGGCGGAACCTCGCCGATCTGCTCATAGACCTGGGCCAGGGCCGAGCCACCGAGCCGCTGATGCCCACCCCCGAGATCCACGAAGAGGAGTCGGCCCTCCTCGGGCAGTCGCAGATCGGGCGTCACCGTCATGGTGATGTCGGGGCAGGTGACATAGGCGGAAACAACCAGCGAGCCGGGGGCCTTGACGGTCTCGTCGGCACCGGAGTCGGTGGGCGCCAGAGCCGCCATCGACAAGCTGTCCTTGCCGCCGTCGACGGCGATCCCGAGCTCGAGCATGATGTTCTTGAGCGCCACCGCGGCATCGTGGAGGGCGGCGCCCTCACCCGGCAGCTTGGCCGCCCACATCCAGTTGCCCGAGCACCGAACATCTTCGAGCGCGCTCACCCGCGCCCAGACCAGGTTGGTCAAGGCCTCGCCGACACACATCCGGGCCATAGCGGCGGTATCGAGCAGTCCCTTGATCGGCTGCTCACCGATGGCGGTGGCGGCCCCGGTGTGGCCAAAGTGGCTCTGGGCGATGACCGCCACGTCGGCAACGGTGAGCTGGAGTGGTCCCGCACACTGTTGGCGGGCCACCAGACCGGTGACGCTGCGGTCGACCTTGGTGGTGAGGAAACGCTTGGAGCCCACCGACAGCAGCCGCAACACCCGGTCGAGTGCCTCGCGGACGGTGAGGCCGTCAGGCAGCCGGAGAGGCTCGAGCCGGGGCGGGATGCGCTCGAGCTCGAACCGCTTCTGCGGCATGTCGCCGAGGACGGCCTCGAGCTCGAGGTCGACCGGGGTCGAGTCATCGGTCTCGTCGAACACGACCACCCTGCCGTCACCGGTGATCTCACCGACAAACGAGAATGGCACCTTTTCCCGTTCGCACAATTGGCGGAAGAGGTCGGCGTGCTCGGGTCGCAGCAGCAGGGCGTCGTTCTCCTGGTATTCGGCCCCCCAGATCTCCAGCACCGAGAGGGTACTGTCACCGAGCAGGATCTCGCGGATGCCCAGCCGGGCCCCTGCCGGCTCTACTATCTCCTTGAGAACATTGCAGTTACCGCCGGCTCCCTGGTCGTGGATGCTGACGATCGGGTTGGCGTCGCCCAGCTCGATACAGGCACGAATGACCCGGTTGAGCTTTTGCTCCATCTCGGCGTCGCCCCGCTGGACGGCGTTGAAATCGAGCTCGGCCACGTTCTCGCCCTGGACCATGCTCGAGGCCGCCCCGCCCCCCATGCCGATGCGGTAGGCCGGACCGCCGATCTTGACCACCAGCATTCCCGGCTCGGGGCTCTCCTTCTCGGTGTGGCGGGCGTCGATCTGGCCGATGCCACCGCTGAACATGATCGGCTTGATCCACTCGCGCCGCTCGCCACCGGGCAGCCGCAATCCGAACGAACGGGTATACCCCTGGATCACCGGCTCGCCGAACTTGTTGCCGTAGTCCGAAGCCCCGTCGCTGGCCTCGATCTCGATGGCCAGCGGCGGGGCCAGATTGGCCGGATAGGCGAAGTCCGCGTCCTCCCACGGCTGCTCGTAGCCCGGAATGTGCAAGTTGCCCACGCAGTAGGCGGCGGTGCCGGCGACAAAGTGGGAGCCGCGCCCGGCAGCGTGCACGTCCCGGAGGCGGCCCCCGGTGCCGGTCTCGGCGCCGGGGAAGGGGGCTACGCCGGAAGGGAAGTTGTGGGTCTCGGCGGTAAAGATGACGTGGTGGTCGAGCCCGGTCAGCACGAAGGGTGAGGGCTCCCCGGGCCGCGCCGGCAGGATGGTCCGGATCGGGTAGCCGCGGATGGCGCTCGAGTTGTCCTTGAAGGCGATGACGCTGTTGTTGGGATTGGCCTCGAGCGGCCGGCGGATGAGGCTCATGAGGTGCTCGGGGACCTCTTGACCATCGATCACCAGCTTGCCCTTGAAGAACCAGTGCCGCGAGTGCTCGCTGTTGGACTGGGCGATGTCGAAGCACTCGACGTTGGTGGGGTTGCGCCCGATACGGTTGACAAAGAGGTCGGTGTAGTAGTCGAGGTCCCAGTCGTCGAAGGCGAGCCCCATCTCGCGGTTGATCCGCTCGAGCGCCGCCCGGCCCTCCTCGAGCACCGGCACCTGGACTGTGTTTTCCGGCTCGATCCCCGGATCGAAGCTCTGAAGCGGCGCCGGGTAGGGGCACTCGGTCATCCGGTCGTGGACCAGGGCCAGAAAGGCGATCCTCTGCGGGTCGGAAAGCGGAGTGGCTGTCTCGAGAAGATAGCGTCGCGAGCGCTCGATACGGCGGATCTTGTCCAGCCCGCAAGCGCGACAGATCGACACCGCATTTGTCGACCAGGCGGTGCTGAAGTTCATCCGTGGACCGACCTCGAGCACCTCACCGTTGGTGCCCAGAAAGCTCGTCGCGCCGAATTTCTCGGGCTCGAAGGTCTCCCGCAGCAGCCAGTCGAGGGCTTCGAGCTCTCCCGGAGTCAGCTCACCGGCGGCCTCGATGTTGAGACAGTGCTCGGTCTCGAGCCCTTGGATGTCCGAGGAGATTTGATTCCTGGCCTTTTCGAGGAGAGCCGCACGCCGGGTGGCCGAGAGCCCCGGAGCACGGTAGAGATGGAGCAGACTCATGGGGTGTGTCTGCGGACTGCCCGACGCCGATGCCGTCGGTGTGTGCCCGCCACCGAGGCGGGCGTGAGCGGTCGGCCGATGGTGTCGATGAAGAGAGCGCTCGGCCCACCGGTGAGCGGTATCTCGCCTTGGATGACTTCTATCTTGAAAACCAGATTGTCGTCTTCGTAGCGTGGTCGCTGTGTCAGCTCCAGAACAACATCCACGAACTCATCGCCCTCGAGACTCGCCAGGGTGGCGTTGGGTGGATCTTTGGCAAAGCTGTCGGGGCCCTCGCTGACGGCGGATAGAAACTCGTCGATGGTCATATAGCCCGCCAGACGCTCGGGCCGGTCGGTAAAGAAGAGGACCTGGGGCTCGACCCCGGTCAAGGTCATAATCTCGCCGTCGATGGTAACGCCCTGTGATTCCTGAACGAAGAGGAGCTCCGCGGTCTCACGAGCAACGGCCTTGGCAGGCTGGGACTCGTCGCCCGTGCTCGGTTGGGCGTCGCCCTCCGGCGCCGGCTGACCACAAGCAAAGCCGACCATGGACAGGATCAGATAGGCGAGTGTGGTGCGTTTCATCTTCCTTCTCCACATACCCCACCGGGCTGCCGACGGCCCGTGTGGCCTTTGTTGATCGGGCCATCCGAGCCTACGCCACCGCCAGACGTCGATCAAGGCGCTGGATGGCGTTTGACGTAGACTTCAAACCATGAAGATCCAAAGCATCTCGGTCTATCAAGTCGATCTCCCACTCCACGAGGGGAGCTACAACTGGTCGGGTGGCAAGTCGGTCGAAGTCTTCGACAGCACCATCGTCCGCGTCGAGACCGACGAGGGGTTCGTCGGTCACGGTGAAGTCTGCCCGCTCGGCCCAGTCTATTTGCCGGCCTACGCGGCGGGTGCGCGCACGGGGATCGCCGAGCTGGCACCCCGGCTGCTGGGTGAAGACCCGACAGGGCTGGTGCAGCTCAACCGGCGGATGGACTGGGTCCTCAAGGGACACCCGTATGCCAAGTCGGCGATCGACATCGCCTGTTGGGACATCCTGGGTCAGGTATGTGGCCTGCCGGTGTGTACCCTGCTCGGTGGCAGGTATGGCGATGACTTCATCCTCTACCGGGCGATCTCTCAACAGAGTCCCGCCGAGATGGCCGGCATGGTCTCCGGTTACCGCAACGAAGGCTACCGCCGCTTCCAGCTGAAGGTCGGTGGCGACCCGGATACCGACATCGAGAGGATTCGAGCTGTGGCCGCCGAGCTCGAGACCGGCGACGTCCTGATCGCCGACGCCAACACCGGTTGGCTGATGCACGATGCGGCGCGGGTGGTCAGAGCGGTCAAGGACGTTGATGTCTACATCGAGCAGCCCTGTTCGACCTACGAGGAGTGTCTGTCGATCCGTCGCCGTACCGATCACCCATTCGTGCTCGACGAGTCGATCGACGGCATCGGTGTTCTGCTACGGGGTCACGCCGACCGCGCCATGGATGTGGTCAACATCAAGATCAGCAAATTCGGCGGCTTGACCCGAGCGCGGCAGGCGAGAGACCTTGGTGCAGAGCTCGGAATCGCGATGACCATCGAGGACAGCTGGGGAGGGGATATCACCACCGCGGCTATCGCCCACTTGGCGCACAGCACCCCGACCGAGCTGCTTTTTACCGCGACCGACTTCAATAGCTATGTAACGGTCAGCACCGCCGATGGTGCACCACAGCGCACCGAGGGGCGAATGGCGGCCTCGACGGCCCCCGGTCTCGGGGTGTCGCCGAGAGAAGAAGCTCTTGGTGAAGCAGTCGCGAGCTGGGCTTGCTGAGCCGTCAAGAGCCTTCATCCGGAAGCTGGCCACGAAGATACTGTTCCAGACGCATCTTGTGCTCGGGAGCCACCCGAGTGAACTTCAGCCCCATGCCGGTAACGTGTTCGCGATCGGGGATCGCGTGTCGGACGACTTGAGCTTCCACTTGCACCGGTTCCTGAATCCCGGGTAGTGCGAACTCCAGCTCCACCTCGCTGCCCAACGGATAGTGCTCGGTAGTCCGGATCAGCATGCCGCTGTTCGAGATGTTGACCGACTGCGCCATACGCATGACATGGCCGACCCCGAGCTTGACCACCATCTTGACCATGATCCGGGTGGCGGGGCGAGGAGCTTTGCGCAGAAATTTGCCCGTCGCTTTTGCCAGAACGTTGTCGGGGAGGTCGGCCGGTAGCACCTGCACTCCCTTGCCGACATGACCGGCGACCCCGGCGACATCGGCTTTGGTCAGTAATACGACGATCTGCGGCGGACGGGAAGGCGAGACGATCCCGGTGACGGCGACGACGAAGTCTCCGAACTCCATATCGGGCAAGGGGTAGGAAACAAAAACGAGATCGACGATGGAGAGGTTCTGGATGGCGTTGAGCGCGGCCTCTCCCTCCGGTTTTCGGTGGATGTCTACCGAGTGCTGTGTGAGGACGGGCAGCACTCTTCGCAAGGCCTCGGTATCGGCACCGACGACGAGGATCTGCTGCTTGAGCGCGCTGGCCGTCTTACCTTTCTTTTGCCCGGAGACCTGCATCAGCAATCGACCTAGGGTTGGCATTGTCCGGTATTAAGGCACACCGGATCAAGTGGGGTCGGCCTGCGCCAGGTCGAAACCTTTCTACTCGAATGTTTGCCGAGTGGCGGCAGGCCATCAATGAAGAGGCTCACAGAACCGGGCGAATGTGTGGAGAACATCAACGATTTGCTGTGAAATCGGCGCTTGCCGTCGGCCAAACTCTGAGGTAGGGTCGGCGCGCATGAATCAGGAGAGGCGACTACGACAGACGGAGCAGGCACTCCGAGAGATGGAAGAGCTCGAGGAAGGTAAGGACTTCCTCCTGTGGTCGGTCGCCATTCTGGCGGCTCTGATTCTGGTGGTTTCGGCCATCGCCGTCGCGCTCCCGGACCTGGTATGGAACGTGGGATCGATAGAGGTGGATGGCCGGCTTCTGGCGCAGATCGTCTTTGCCTTCATCTCGTTGATCGTCCTTTTCAATCTGTACGCCTTGCGTCAGCGCTACCTGCTCGAGCGCTCCCGACAGGAGCTCTTTCAACAGATCGCGCGCGCCGACACGGCGGAGAAAATCTCGTACACCGACCCCCTGACCGGTCTGTTCAATCGGCGGTACATGGAGCACATCATGGTCACCGAGGTGAAGCGGGCCGACCGGACGGGTGGTGAGCTTTCACTTCTGATCATCGATCTGGACGACTTTGGTGAAGTCAACAAGACACTTGGTCATCTCGAGGGCGATCGGGTGCTCACCGACGTGGCACGTCTCCTCACCAGGATCTTCCGCCAGTCGGACACCGTCATTCGGTTTGGCGGCGACGAGTTCGTGGTGATCATGCCCGACACCACCGAGGAGCAGGCGCGGGCCTCAAGAGAGCGTCTGGTCGCCCAAGTCGAAGGGTGGAACGCTTCACGTCCGGCAGACAGCTACCAGGTCAGGTTGAGCGCTGGGGTGTCGGTATACGAGCAGGGGGGAAAGGTCGCAGATCTTTTCGAGAAGGCGGATCGAGCCATGCGGATGCAGAAGGCGAGCCGCGAAGTCGCCGTCTAGAGCTTTCTCCTTGTTGGAGCACTTTCGGTTTAGACTTGGGCGTGATCGGTCAGAGCCCACCACGGCCTGATGGCCTGTCCAAGGTAGATGGTTCCGCCTGCTATGCAGACGATTTTGTGCTGCCGGGAATGCTCTTCGGGGCGACCGTTCGCAGCCCCATTCCACACGCCAGAATAGACACGATTCGGTGGCAGCCGGAGAAGGCGCCCGCGGGTGCCTTCTGCCTGACGGCCCTTGACCTCCCGGGTCCGAATGGGGTGTTGCTCCTCAACGACGACTGGCCGATTCTGGCCGACAACGAGGTTCGCCACGTAGGTGAGCCGGTGGCCCTGGTGGCGGCGGCGAGTCGTCTCGATGCCCGTCGGGCACTGGCGGCGGTCGAGGTGGAGTACACGCCGCTCGACTCCGTGCTCGATTTGAGCGAAGCCGATCCCGAAAATCCGCTGGCGGTGATCCAGCTCGAGCACGGAGACGTGGAGCGAGCCCTGGGTGCATCCGACGTGGTGGTGGAAGGGGAGTACCGCACCGGACATCAGGAGCACATCTACATCGAATGCCAGGCGATGACCGCTTGGTACGAACCCGACGGCGCGCTGGTGGTCAAGGGCTCGATGCAGTGTCCGTACTACGTGCACAAGGCCCTGGTTCATGCCCTGGAGCTACCGCCTGAAAGGGTGCGGGCCGAGGCGACGGTGGTCGGTGGCGGGTTTGGCGGCAAAGAGGACTACCCCAGCCTCATCGCCCTCCACGCCGCGCTACTGGCGAAGGCCACGGGACGCCCGGTACGCATCGCCTATGACCGTCACGAGGACATCGTCGGCACCACCAAGCGCCATCCGTCTGTCATCAGACACGTGACGGGTATAGACGAGCAGGGGCAGCTGATGGCGATGGACGTCGATCTGCTCCTGGATGGCGGCTCCTACACCACCCTGACACCGGTGGTGCTGTCGCGCGCGGCGCTGCACGCCGGTGGGGTCTATCGTTGTCCGAACGTCCGCATTCGCGCCCGCGCCCTACGCACCAATACCGCCACCAACGGCGCCTTCCGGGGATTTGGAGCACCCGAAGCGGAGTTCGCTGTCGAGCGCCAGATGGACCGAGTCGCTCGTGCCATGGGGCTCGATCCATTGGAGATTCGTCTGCGCAATGTCCTCGAAGAGGGTGACGAGCTACCGACCGGCCAGGTGTTGGACGACACCACCTCGGCCCGGCTCTGTCTGGAAAAGGCCGCAGCCCTGACCGACTTCCGCCGCCGGTGGAGCGAGCTCGAGGAAGAGCGTCGCCAGCGCGCCGATGGTGAGCCTATGCGTGGCCTGGGTTTGAGCGCCTTCTTTCATGGCGCCGGCTTTACCGGCAACGGTGAGCGGCGGATGCGCTCACCGGTGAAAGTGGCGCTGCGCGAGGATGGTCGCATCGAGGTGTTTACCGCCATGATCGACATGGGGCAAGGCAGTGCCGTGGTCTTTCCCCAGATCGCCTGCGAGGCGGGTGGGCTTACCGAAGACGACCTGGTCTTTGCCGAGCCCGACACCGCTCGTGTTCCCGATTCGGGTCCCACCGTGGCCTCCCGCACCACCATGGTCATCGGCCGCGTGCTCGCCGAGGCGATCGCCGAGACGGTCGAGTTGGTGCAAGCCTGGTGGCGGGGGACTAAAGACCTCGAGGAAGACTTGACCGTGGCGGAGGGAGCCGTTCAATCGCCAGACGGGAGCAGTTGGACTTGGCGTGAAGTGGCCGCGTCGTACGTGAAGGAGAAGGGGTCACTCGAGGTTAGCCGCCGCTACGAGCCGCCGGCCTGGCAGCAGT
This sequence comes from Acidobacteriota bacterium, assembly GCA_006227875.1. Lineage (GTDB taxonomy): Bacteria > Acidobacteriota > Thermoanaerobaculia > Multivoradales > JAHEKO01 > M0029. The sequence goes on along the minus strand of SBFI01000124.1, from coordinate 11,391 downwards.
TGGACGAAGAGACCTACCAGGGGGTGGCCTATCCGACCTATGGCTGGGGTGCGGATGTGGTGGAGGTCGAGGTCGATCCGGACACCCTCGAGGTCAAGGCGCAAAAGGTAACCGCCGTCTGCGAAGTCGGCAAGGCCATCCATCCCACCCTTTGCGCCGGTCAGATCGAGGGCGGCACCCTGCAGGCGGTGAGCTGGGGTCTGATGGAGGAGGTCAAGATGGAGGAGGGGCGGTACCTGAACGACCGCCTGGCCACTTACATCATCCCGACCATCGGGGACAGCCCGGAGATCGAGGTCCACCTATTGGAGCAACCCTACGAGGGCGGACCCTTTGGCGCCAAGGGTGTGGGAGAGCTGCCGATGGATGGTGGTGCCCCGGCCGCTCTCGCCGCGGTGGAGAACGCCACCGGCATCTGGGCGGACGAGATTCCGGCCACACCCGAGCGTCTGACGGCGTGGCAGGAGGCCGGTGATGTCGTCGAGAGCATCGCCGGCGAGGCGACAAAGAGGTCGAGTAGTGAAGATTGATCTCACCGTCAACGGCGAACACCGCCAGATCGAGGAGCACCCGATGGCGCGTCTCCTCGATGTGTTGCGGGAACGCCTCGAGCTCACCGGAACCAAAGAGGGTTGTGGGGAAGGGGAGTGTGGTGCCTGCACGGTACTGCTCGAGGGTCGACCGGTTCTCTCCTGTCTGGTGCCGCTGGTGCAGTGCGCGGAGAGAGAGATACAAACCGTCGAGGGTCTGGCAGATTCCGTGCCCTCCTTTTTCGAACAGTTCGTGGCCACCGGTGGCGTGCAGTGTGGTGCCTGTACGCCGGGAATCGTGGTGACCGCAGCGGCCCTGTTGGTCGAGAGCCCCAAACCGACCCGCGACGAGGTGCAGAAGGCTCTGGCAGGCAACCTCTGCCGCTGTACCGGCTACGAGGGGATCATCCGTGCACTGATCGAGGAGGCGGGGAGATGACCCGGGCGCTGACGCCCTCCAACCTGCGCGAAGCGTTGAGTCTCCTGGGCGAGGATCCGGGCCTGGTGCCGATGGCCGGTTGCACCGATCTCATGGTCACCGACCCCGTGGAGCGGGTCGAACTGCCCGCGGTATTGGATCTAACGCGTGTCCGCGAGCTGCGCGGTATCCGGCGGGGGAAAGAAGCGCTCGAGATCGGCGCTACGACCACCTTTAGCGAAATCGGGAGCTCGGCGGACGTCGAAGAGCTGTTTCCGGCGCTGGCACGAGCCGCCAGGGTCATCGGTGGTTGGCAGATCCAGAACCGGGCGACCCTGGGTGGCAATATCGCCAACGCCAGCCCGGCGGGCGACTCGCTACCAGTGCTGTTGGTGCTGGACGCCACTCTCGTGGCAGCGAGCACCAACGGCGAGCGCCGAATCCCCTATACCGAGTTCCATGTCGGTTACCGGCGTACGGCGCTCGAGCCGAGCGAGCTCATCGATCGTGTGTCGCTTCCGATTCCGGTCCCCGGCTCGGTCCAGGCCTTCCGCAAGGTGGGCACCCGCGAAGCACAGGCCATCTCGAAAGTCGTCGTGGCGATGCTGGGGCGGGTAGAAGAGGGAAAGCTAGCCGACTATCGGCTGGCTGCGGGGAGCGTCGCCCCGACGCCGGTGCGTCTGGCAGAGGTGGAAGATTCGATAAGGGGTCGATCCGTCGGTGAGGAGACCGCAAGCCTCGCCGGCAGCCTGGCCCGAGCGGCGGTCAAGCCGATCGATGACGTCCGCTCGACCGCCACTTATCGGGCATTCGCTCTCGAACGGGTCGTCCGGCGTCTCACCTTGCAGCTGATCTAGCAGCTAGACCCAAAGAGGAACAATCTCGAAGCGGTCGACGTCGACCAGGCCCTGGTCGGTGAGCTTGAGGCTGGGTATCACCTCGAGAGCCAGAAAGCTCATCGCCATAAACGGGTCGTGGAGGGTGGTCCCCAACTCGCGGGCCGCGGCCAGGGTCATGTCGAGCTGCACCCTGACCTCGCGCACCGGCTGATCGACCATGAGACCGGCGATGGGCAAGGGCAGCTCGGCCTTTATCTGCTCACCCTCGGCGACCACCATTCCGCCACCCAGCCTGAAGGCCCGGTGGGCGGCTGTCATCATCGAAGTGTCGTCGGCGCCGACAACCACCAGGTTGTGATGATCGTGGGCCACCGACGAGGCGAGAGCACCCCGCTTGAGCCCCACACCGCGGACAAATCCCTTGCCGACGGCTCCCGAGGCGCGGTGCCGCTCGATGACGGCTATCTTGAGCAGGTCACGGCTGGGGTCGGCAATGGCGATTCCGTCGTTGACGGAGATCTCGTCCACCAGATGCTCGGTGACGAGTTGGTTGGGGATCAGACCGATGACCCGGCCCCGGCTGCCATTGGCGCCGATGGTCAGATCGACCTGCTGCCAATCGATATTCATAGTGCTGCGGAGCGGATAGGTCTGGCTCTCCGGGCGCGGCTGGACCATCTCTCCCTCCCGCGCCACGAGCCGCCCACCGCGAAAGACCAGATGGGGGCTCGGGGCTCGAAGATCGTGGAAAGCGATCATGTCGGCCCGCCGCCCCGGTGTGATCGCGCCCCGGTCGTGCAGGCGGAAATAATCGGCCGCATTCCAGGTGGCCATTCTCAGAGCCATGATCGGATCGATGCCCTTGGCGATGGCGGTACGGACCATGTAGTCGATGTGACCCTGGTCGAGTATGTCGCCGGGTTGCCGGTCGTCGGTGCAAAAGCAGATGCGATGGTGATTCTCGGGCGTGATCAGCGGCAGCAGGGCATCCAGGTTGTGGGCGTTGGTGGCCTCGCGGATAAAGATCATCATCCCCAGACGCAGCTTCTCCTGAGCCTCCTCGACGGTGGTGCACTCGTGATCGGAGCCGATACCGGCCATGACATAGGCGGCGAGGTCTTTACCGCTGAGGCCGGGACAGTGTCCATCGAGCACGCGATCCTCGAAAGCCGCGATCTTCTCCAGCACCTCGGGATCGTTGGCCACCACGGCGGGGAAGTTCATGACTTCGGCCAAGCCAAGAACCCACGGATCGGATTTGAGCGAAGCCAGGTCATAGCTGCGCAGAACCGCACCGTTGGTCTCCATGTGGGTCGCCGGCACACAGGAAGAGGCCATCACAAACATGCTCAGGGGTCCCTTCTTTGCACTCTCGAACATGAAGCGGATGCCGTCGAGACCGAGTACGTTGGCGATCTCGTGTGGATCGGTGACCACGGTGGTGGTGCCGCGCGGCACGACAGCACGCGAGAACTCGGCTGGGGGGACGAGACTGCTTTCGATATGGACGTGGGCGTCGATGAGACCGGGGGCGAGAAAGGCGCCCTCGAGATCGATTACCTCGTTTGCTTCGTAATCGCCCAGACCGACGATTCGAGTGCGGAGAATGGCGACATTGGTCTCCACGATCTCGCCGCTGAGCACATTGACCACTCGACCATTGTTCAGCAGCAGATCGGCCGGCTCGTCGCCCCGGGCATAACTGATCAGTTCATCCAGCGGCACGGCGTTCCTCCCAAGATAGGTTCACATCCCCCGCGCGCATTGTATCGCTCACCTGATGCGGATCGTGGCCTCAACGAAAGACGTGGAAGAGTGCCAACACCACGGCGAGAATCAGAAGCACCGGGTGGATCTCGCGGGCCCGACCCGAGAGCAGCTTGATGACGACATAGGAAACGATGCCAAAGGTGATGCCGTTGGCGATCGAGTAGGTCAGGGGCATGCCGATCATAGTGAGAAAAGCCGGGATGGCCTCGTCGGCGCGCAGCCAATCGAGGTCTTTCGCTCCCCGCATCATGAGAGCGCCGACCACGATCAGGGCGGGAGCGGTGGCGATGCCCGGTACGGCGACAAAGATCGGTGTCAGAAACAGCGACAGAAAGAAGAGTCCGGCGACAAAGACAGCGGTCAGCCCGGTGCGCCCACCCTCCTCGACACCGGTGGCCGATTCGACGTAGCTGGTGACCGGGCTCGTCCCCAGCAGGGCGCCGACGGTGGTCCCCACGGCATCGGCGGCAAAGGCGCGATCGGCGCGCGGCAGCTCGCCATCCTTGTCGACAAACCCGGCCAGCATACCGACCCCGATCAGGGTGCCGGCGGTATCCAGGATGTCGACAAAGAGAAAAGCCAAAACGACGGTCACCAACTGGCCGCTGAGAAGACCCTGGAAGTCGAGTGCCAGCAGGGTCTCGCGGGGCAGATGGGGCAGAGTCAGGTACTGCTCGGGGGGGGTCGTCAGGCCTGTCACCCAGGAGACCAGGGTTACCCCCAGAATGCCCACCAGTATCGCCCCGCGGAAACGCAGGGCCAAGAGCGCCGCCATCACCAACAGCCCCGCGATCGACAGCAGGGTTCCGGGAGCCGATAGGTCACCGAGGGTGACCAGAGTGCCGGGATCGTCCACCACCAGCCCCGCGCTCTCCATACCGATGATCGCCAGGAAGAGGCCGATACCGCTCATCACGGCCATCTTGAGCGAGGTGGGGATGGCCCTCAGTATGGCGGTCCGTACCCCGGTGACCGCCAGCAGCAGAAACAGGATGCCGCCCACAAAGACGGCGGCCAGCGCCACCGGCCAATCGACACCCATCGCCCCCACGACACTGAACGTAAAGTAGGCGTTGAGACCCATCCCGGGCGCCAGAGCGAAGGGGTAGTTGGCCCACAAACCCATCAGCAGCGTCGCCAGACCGGCCGCCAGCGCCGTCGCCACGGCGACATCCGCCGCCGGCATCCCGGTCTGGGAGAGGATCTGGGGATTTACCAGCAGGATGTAGGAGAGGGTGAGAAAGGTGACGAGGGCGGCGCGGGCCTCGGTCGCCACCGTGGACCCCTGTCTGGCGATGCCAAAAAAGCGCTCGAGCATGGTGAAAGACTTTGGAAGAAGCCTATTTTCCCGCTTTTTCCATCTCCGGTGGAACCGTTTGGCCCTTTCGAACGTCTAACTATATGGGACCGAGCCTTTGAGGCCAGCATTCAGCATGATGAGCGCAGCACCTCGGTATCCCGAGATTCACGTCCGGGTCAGCAGTCCCAACCCATTGACACTGGTGGCGGCGGTGAGATGCGCCCTGCGCCAGGCCCACGTCGGCCGGGAAGAGATCTGGCGTTTCTCGCAAGAGGCTTTTGCCCGCAAGAGCCCGCGCGGACTACGTCAGGTGTGTCAGAAGTGGGTGCGAGTCGACTCCCGCGAGGGCAAATCCGGCAATTCGAGCCGCAATTGAGCCAGCCCCGGCTGCGGGATCTCAATCCAGACTCTGTCCACCGACAACCGTCCTGACGGACAACTCTTTGTCCGTTACTTTCACGTCGATGGCCGAGAATTCCTCGTCGGTCAGCGGATGATCGGTGGCAAAGGCCAGGACGTACTGGCTGCGAAGCTCGTCGTTGATCTGGGCGTAGGCGCCGCTCAGCTCCGCCATCTCCGAGATGTAGAAGACCTTGCCACCGGTGCCCTCGGTGATGCCTTCGAGATCGATGCGTCGAAATCCGCGGCGGGGACTCTGCATGGCGCCCAGCGAGATGATGTAGACGGGTACTCCCAACTGGCGGCCGTATTGGATACATCGCCGGGGACCGTACTTGCTCCGGTAGTCGTCACCGTCGGTCAACAGAACCAGAGCCTTGCGGCCGCTGGCCTCCTCGAACTGGAGCAGCGAGAAAATGATCGCGTCGTAGAGGGCTGTAAATCCCTCCGGCCGGAGCGAGTTGAACTGGCGCAGCAGAGCGACGAAATCACCGGTGGCTTCTCTGGCCAGACGGGGACGGGTATCAAAGTCGACGAGGAATGCTTCATCACCCTCTCTGAGTGTCTCCCCCAGAAACTGAGCACCCGCCTTCTTGGTGTCGGTCATCAGGGTGATCATGCTCTCGGAGGTGTCGATCACCAATCCCAGTACCAGCGGGATCTCTTCGGCCAGGGCAAAACGTTGTACGGCGTGCGGCTGACCGCGAAAGAAGACGGCAAAGTTCTCCGGCTCCAGACCCCGGACCGGCGCGTCGTCGCGATCGGTCACCACTACGTTGAGCTCGACGAGATTGACCTCGACCCGCTCTTCGATTCCCGGCGAGGAGAGCAGCCGGGCATCTTCCATCGACTCGCCGCTCTTCAGAAAGGCGGCGACCCGGACATAGTCGCTCGGACCCGCCTCCGCACCCGGCAGCTGTGCTTGCCACGGCGGCGCCTCGAGCCGAGCAACCAGCGTCTCGTTGCGGTAGAACTCGACCCGATCGATGCTCTCTCCGGGGGGGATATTTACTTCGGCCTCGACCCGACCCGCTATTCCGGTGATGCGGACGGCAAAGCTTCCCCTCTCGGGGTTGACGATGATCGAGTGCTCACCCATGCGGGCATCGGTGCGACTGTAGGCCACTGCCCTGATCGCATGGGCGTCCGGGTCGGCGCCGAGGTCGAGAGTGGCCGCAAATGGGGGACGGTCGTCGGAGACGACCATCTCGCCATCTAGATAGAAATCGACGCGACCCACCGCTGGGTTGCTGATCAGGGTGTTGAAGCGGGTGCGCCCGGTCACCGGCCGTTTGCGCGGTGGCAGCAGGCGGACGACGACATCCCGTGCGTCTCCACTTCCAACTGCACCGCCGGTCGCCTCGGCACCCACCGTATGCTCGACCACCCGTAGACCCTCGACCGACAGGGGACTCCCGGCCACTTCGGCGTTTGCCGCTCCCCACAGCCCGCTGCGAAGATCCTCGATCACGATCACTGCTTCGGTGGTGTCGGGTGGAATCTCCAGCGGACGGCGATAGTGCCAGGCCTCGGCGCTCGACAGATCACCCGGTTGAGCGGTCTCCATGGCCACGGTGGCCTCGCCGGCCAGGCCGGCCAGCAGGAGGGATATCCGAAAGGGACCGCTGGCGCCGCCGGGCAGCAGCATCAGGGCCTCGAGCGTGGCCGTGATCGCCTCCGCAGCCGACGACGGCTCCTGGTCGAGAAGCAAAACACTCTTTGTGGGCAGCCCCTGCTCGAGCCACTCGGGCTCTTCGATCATCCAGCGAGCGCGGGCCGCTGAAAGGGAGGCCGGCGGTGCAACGGAGCCCCAGCGGGGACCGCGAATATCCCAGTCCGAGCGGGCCGATCGAATCTCCAGCTGCCGGGGTCCGGCCGCGACCGGTCCGCTGGCCTCGTAGGTCAGCTGCCACCGACCGGCGAGTGCGGCAATGGCGGCGGCGAGCTCCGCCGGTGAGACGATGACGCTGCCGCCGCTGGCATCGGCGAGATTCTGGAGGGCCGTCGGGGTGGGGGAGAGGACCTCGGGCCGATCCGCCAGGGTCAGCGGCAGCACGATCCAGCCTTCCGCCGCCAGATCTCGGGTCAGGGTTTCGAAATCGAGCTCCGGTGAGGGCCGGCCGCTATCCTCCGCCCGGTCCGCTGCGCCGCCGGCGCTGTAGAAATCCCGCGGCGCCAAGTCGAAACCGTCCTGTACCAGGACCAGACACCGTGGGCCGCGGTGGCTCTGCAGCGAGAGCCACCCGAGGAGTGCTTCCCGGCTTTGGCGGAGCAGGAGCAGCTCGTGCCGGCGAGCCTCCTCACGGAGCTCCTCGTCGACCCGGCCCGCTTTGCCGCTCTCGACAAACTCCTCACGGGTGATCACGATCTCACTGGCCGACTCGGCCTCGTCGCTGACCCAGGCCAAGGCATCGGTCAGGGCGGATGCGTCCCGCTCGTTCTCCGCCAGCGCTTCGGGCCAGGGGTTGGCCGACACGACATCGACCTCACCCAGGCGAACAAGCTCCCGGCTGACCCGGGTCAGGGCGCTGGCGGCATCGGCTACACCTTCCCTTGTCGCCAGATTGGCATCGAAGTAGAGGACGATCTGCCAGGGCGTTGCGGGTCTCTGGACGTCGAGGAGCCGGGTGGCCTGACCACCCAGCTGTATCTCGAGACTGGTGGTGTCGATCGCTGACGACGGAGTGGGGGTCTCGACCTCGACCGTGATCGCGCGGCGAGACGTCAGGGTTGTGGGTGGAGTCGGCTCGGTTGCCGCGGTGATCGCGGCGGCCCAAAGGACGAGCGAGAGGAAGAATGTCTTGGAAGGTGCGCCGGCCACAACGCACCGGAGCCTAGCAAAAGGCGTACCCGGTGCGCTCAAAAGAACATCAGGTCGAGGAGCCAGAGCACCAGCGCACTGATGAACAGCGGCAGGATGATGCGATAGCCCTTGCCGGAAAGGCCAAGCTTGCCCTCCTCCTCGACGTCGACGATCTCACCATCCTTGCCGACCTTCTTCTTCTTGACCTTCTTGCCGGCCTTGATGGCCTCTTCGGTCATGCGTTTGAGACGGAGATCGGCGGCCTTCTCGGCATGTTTCCCGAACTTGAACTGCTTGCGCCTCTCCGCCATGGGATCGACCTCTTGGATTTTCGACTTACGACCCATGGCGGGCTTCTCCGGCGCGGGTGCGGCGGCCTGCTTCTTGGCGTTCGCCAGAGCCTCCTTGGCCTCTTCGGAGCTCATCGACAGGGTGGGAGCCGGCACCGCCCCGCCCGTGGTGCTGCTGGCGCGAATGGTGTTGGCAACGGCCTGACGGAGAACCTGTTGGCTGTTCTCTTCGACGTAACGAAACTGGATCCCCATGCCGGCCGGAGAACCGGGGCCCTCGTTTCTGACGCGGAGCCACGCCACCTCGCCAAAGCCCCGAATGGGGTCGGCATTCTTGAGCACGTGGAGCTCGAAGCGGAGCGAGACTCCCACCGGCTTGGGGGTAGAGGTTTGAATGAACATCCCGTCCACCGAGATATTGGCGGTGTAGACGGTCTCCTTTTCTTTGAAGCCGGCGTACTGGAGATCTACCGGCGCCACCAGTGGCGCACGCGTCGATTTTCGGAACTTGGGCTCTTCCTGTGGGCCGTCGGGTGCCATGCTCGCGTCACAAACCAAAACCGCCCGGTACCGGCACTCCAGCCGCGCCGGTCCGGCCATTGAGACTGGTAGTATAGGCCAGCTTCGCCTCGAATCGGGTGCTCGATATGGATGCCAAGTCACTTCGTCAGCCGCCCTCGGAACAAAAGCCGGGACAAAGCTCGGCTTCGGCGGGTTCCGCTCACGGTGGAATCTTCAGACGCCCGCTAAAGCCGGTACGGCCCGTACAGCAGCTTCCCGCCGAGGTTCCAAACCGCTATTTCCTCAAGGAAGATGAAGAGGGGCGGTTTCTCAGCTGCCTCGAAGCCCCCGAAGTCAAGGTTCGAATCGACCGGAGTCTCTCCTTTTCGGCGAACGCGGTGCGCAAGGCGACCGAAGGCACCATCTACCTCGATGGTGTCGCCCAGATGGAGCCCATGCTCGAGCTCGAACGGCGGGTCTACAACCTCGATCACCACGAGGGCTGCGTACGACCGTTTACATTGGCGGCCTGCGAGCAGGCGCTGGTGCTCGTGCTGCGCGGGCTGGATATCCGCGAGCAGCCGTGGGAGATCTACGCCAACGAGCCCGACCTGGATACCGTGCTTGCAGTCTGGGTGCTGCTCAACAGCATGCATCTGCAGGAGGAGAACGCCGAGGTTCTCCGTCGAACTGTGATCCCCGTCATCCGCCTGGAAGGGCTCATCGACTCGCACGGCCTGGGTTTTCGCGAGTTCTCGGGTCTTCCCCAGGACCTGCTCGAGGACTCCTTTCACAAGCTCGAGGAGCTCCGTCAGGAGGAGAAGGACCTCAAGCAGCAGAATCTCTGGAACGACAGCGATCCTCTCGAGTACGCGGTCTCCCGGTTGGTGATGATGGACCAGCTGGTGTATCCACCCTGGTTTTTCGAGGCCTTTCGCGGCATCGAGGAGTTGGCGCGGGGTGAGCTGACCGGCAACCGAATTGCAGTCGTTTGCCGATCGGATTGCGGCATCTACGAGCTCGAGAGCGACCTCAAGCGTCTCTATGGCAAGCGACTGGGTGTGATCGCCCAACAGAAGGCGCCGGAGACCTACACTCTTCGTCAGGTGGACCCCTTTCTGCCTTTCAATCTGGAAGCGGCCTACCGCAAGCTGAACGCAATGGATCCCGCCGTGGATGTCGGCGGGTCGGCAAACAAGTGGGGCGGCTCGGGTGAGATCGGTGGCTCACCGCGTCTCACCGGCACCAAGCTCGGCCCGGTAGATATCGCCGAGGCACTCCACCTCGCCTACCATCGGCCCGATCTTCGCCAACGCCTGGCTGCCGCGGTTCAGTCCTTTGCCCTCGCCAGTGTCACCATGCTGGCCGGTTGGATAGCCGCCGCCTGGGGCACCATCGAGCCGTTGGGAGCCGTCCAGTTGCTCGCTCACCGCTGGCGAGGATTTCTTGTTCTCAGTCTGACCGCTTCGGTGTTGATCCTGCTGGCCCTGGCCCGCGGTAGAAGCCGGCGGCTTTATGGTTTTCAGATGCCCGAAGGCCGAGATTGGCTCAAGCTGACACCTGCCGTGATTTTGGCGGCGCTTCTGGGTGGCCTATGGGCCTGGCGATCGGGGTCCCCTCCCGCAGCGGTTACCGGCGAGGCCATGTTGGCCTGGGTGGCTTTTCCCCTGCTGGCGGAGATCGTGTTTCGCGGGTTGGCCCATGGTGTGCTGGTGCGCAGTTTCGACAGCCAACATGCCGGCGGTCGCTGGTTTCTATCTTGGCCGGTCGTATTGTCGGGCACGTACTATGCCTTGTGGACTCTGCCCCTGGGTCTTCATCTCGTCTCACCGCTCGTTCGGCTGTCGACTCCTTTCTCATTCCTGCTACTCGCTTTTGCCGCGCTCGTTGGTGGTCTGGCTCTCGGTATGGTGCGTGAGCGATCGGGAAGTCTGGTCGCCTCGCTCGGCTTTCACTACCTCGGGCTGGTGGCGGCAATGGCAACGCTCTATCTCTTGCTGTAGAGGGTCGACCGCAGTCCCATTGGCCTCACCCCCGTCACGGATAAAACCAAGATGATCGAGTGCACTCGACGGATCAGATTCTGCGCCGGTCACCGGGTCTGGAAACACGAAAGCAAGTGTGCCTGGCTCCACGGTCACAACTATGTGGCCTTTTTCCACGCTGCGGCTTCAGAGCTCGACGAGCTGGGTCGGGTGATCGATTTCGCGGTTCTGGCCGAGCGTCTGGGCGGCTGGATCGACGAGCACTGGGATCATGGCTTTATCCTCCATAGACAGGACGAGGAGGCGAAGGCCGCGGTCGAGGGGGTGACGGGACAGAGGCTCTTTCTGCTCGACGCCAACCCGACGGCGGAGAACCTGGCCGACTATCTGCTGCGGGAAGTGGCGCCGCAGGCGCTCGCCGGGACCGGGGTCCAGGTCGTCAAGGTCGTCCTCTGGGAGTCGGAAAGCTCGTTCGCCGAGGCGCGGTTGTGAAGCGTTACAAAGTGAACGAGATCTTCTTCAGCCTACAGGGCGAAGGAGTACGGACGGGCACGCC
>SBFI01000344.1 GCA_006227875.1 Acidobacteriota bacterium | reverse complement strand
TCGAACTCGGCCACGGTGCAGCCGCAGGCGGGTTTGACTTCGGTGATCTCGAGGATGGCGTCACCGTCGTTGCGGATGACAAAGCGGTGGGCCAGCCGATCTCCGCGCTGAACCGTGCCGAAATCCTTTATGGTCTCGGGTACCACGGCTCGGGGTTCGGCAGCATCGGCCCGGTCGGCGGTAAGCCCGCCGAGTCCAACTGCGAGCGCCACCAGCATCAAGACGGTCGTTGTGGCTTGATTCTTCATTGTCGGTCAACCTCTTATTCAGCGCTGCCGAGACGAACAGTCCCTGCAGCCGGCTAATGGTATACTGCGCGCCGCATCAACGCTAACTCCTACTGCACACCCCCGCGCCGGCCATCAAAACAGACCCTGCCTCGTTGCCGACTCCAGCGGACCCCTCCCTCGACATTCATCTGATTGCCATCGGCGGCACCGGGATGGCGCCCTTGGCCTGCCTGCTCCAGGCCCGGGGACATCGGGTGAGGGGCTCCGACGGGCCCCTCTACCCACCAATGAGCACCCTGCTGGAAGAGGCGGGTATCACACCACTCGAAGGCTTCGATCCCCGCCACCTCGAGCCGCGACCCGATCTGGTCGTGGTCGGCAATGCCGTGCCGCGCGACAACCCGGAGGCGGTCGAGACCGAGCGCTTGGGAGTCGAACGGATCTCCATGCCGCAGGCTCTGGCCCGCTTCTTCCTCGACGAGCGCCGGCCCCTGGTCATTGCCGGGACGCACGGCAAGACCACCACCACGTCGCTGGCCGCCTGGGTCTATTCCGAGTGCGAGGCCGATCCGGGCTTTCTGGTCGGGGGGATCCCGATAGATCTGGAGAAGAGCTTTCACGCCGGCCGGGGTGAGCGCTTCATCATCGAGGGTGACGAGTACAACGCCGCCTATTTCGATCGGGGTCCGAAATTTCTCCACTACCGAGCCGACACCCTGGTGCTGACCAGTGTCGAATACGATCACGCCGATCTTTACCCTGATCATGAGAGCATGATCGCGGCCTACGAGAAGCTGGTAGAGCTCCTACCCGGCGACGGGCTGTTGGTGGCCTGCGGCGATTCCCGGAAGGTCAGGGAGGTCGCCCGCCGTAGCGCGGCACCGGTCGTCTTTTACGGTCTCGCCGCCGACAACCACGTCCGTCCCGAGGGAGAGATCACCGCCGACTCCTCCGGCTGTCACTTCTCCATTCTCGATCCCGAGGTGGGAAGCGAGGAGGTTTCCATCCGGCTGCATGGCGAGCACAATGTCGCCAACGCACTGGCCGTATGGACCGTTGCCCAGCGAGATGGTCTACCGATGGCGCAGATCAAAAAGGCACTGGCGGGCTTTCGCGGCGTCAAGCGCCGTCTGGAGGAGGTCGGCACGGCTCGGGGGGTGACGGTGATAGACGACTTCGCCCATCACCCAACGGCAGTAGCCAAAACACTGGCGGCACTCAGAGAGCGCTTTGGTGAACGGCGTCTGGTGGCGGTCTACGAGCCCCGCACGTTGACCGCGGGGCGTCGGCGTTTCTTCGAGTCCTACGCCGACGCCTTCTCGCTTGCGGACGCCGCTTTCTTTGCGCCGATCTATCACAGCAAGCGGCTCGACCCGGAAGACCGCCTCGATCTGGAGGCCCTCGAGCGTCGGTTGCGGGAGAGGGGAGTCGAAGCGCATCGCCTGGCAGCGGACGAGGACATACCCGAGTCGGTGGCCTCCAGTCTTCGCCCCGGGGATGTGGTGGTGACCATGTCTTCGGGCAACTTTGGTCATCTACCACAGCGACTTGTGACCCTCCTCGACGTGTAACAACTGCAATTGTGAGCCCCCCATCTATCTGCTAACATCCCGCAGTTCAACGGGTTGGATCCTGCTTCCCGACCCCCGATAAACATGACCTACGCCGGTAATACCAGCTTGTCGACAGAGATCCAGAATCGGATCCTGACCACCTTCAAGCAGACCCTGAACCTCGCCGGCCAGGGGAGCCGTCAGGAAGCCTTGCTGGGGTGTGATTTCATCCTTCGACTCGATCCGCTGTTCGAGCCGGCACGGACGCTCTACAACCGCCTGCAGGCAGCCGAAGGACCGGTGGACACCGACGATCTCCAGGATGCCCTGGAAGCGCCGAGTGACCAACCGGCTCCTCAAGCCGAGGCCCCCCCGGCCTCTCCCACGCAGACCACGGCCGAGGTCCCCAGCCCGCCGCCACCGCAGCCGCGGCCCGATTCCCAGGCAACGGCCGACGATCTCTTCCCGCAGGACAAGGAGGCGACCGGAGTCGCGGTGTCCACCGACGAGCTGCGGGCACAGATGACGCAGCTGCTCGAGCAGAGAGAATTCCAGGAAATCAAGAAGCTGGCCAAGGAGCATCGAACGGAGGTCGCCAAGGAGGCCGATCTGCAGGCGATCGTAGCCACCGTCAGTCAGCGGCTCGAGGCGCAGCCCTACCTGCGCTCCTTTATCGATTCGGCCATCAAGGCGCAGGGAGAGGGCAACCTGGAAGAGGCGAGAAAGCTGCTCGAGAAGGGAAAGAACCTCGACCCGACCCATCCGGAAGTCCTCCAGCTCGAACAGCAGCTCGCTGCGGCCGGGACCGGTGACACCCCTGCCCCGGAGGCGGCCGCGCCGCCAGCGGCGCCCACCGCCCCGGAGGCAGCACCACCAGAGGCAGCGGCGACCGAGCCACCCGCTGCCGCGCCACCAGCGCCACCGGCCGCACCGGAAGCGCCCGCGACACCCGAGCCGCCAGCCGCCGAGGCCGAGGCTACGGAACAGGCCCCGTCGGTCGATCTCGCCGGAGACGAGGGGATTCTCGGTCAGCCGAGCGCCAGTCTCGATGCCGAGAGCGAGGCCCGGGTGTCGGAGCTACTGGAGGAAGGCCAGGCCGCCTTCGATCGTAGCGAGTACCAGACGGCCATCGACGCCTGGTCGCGGATCTTTCTGATCGAGATCGATCACCCCGAGGCCAACCGCCGGATCGAGATGGCCAGAAAGCTCAAGGAGGAGCTCGAGCGCAAGGTCGA
>SBFI01000247.1 GCA_006227875.1 Acidobacteriota bacterium | reverse complement strand
TGTCGCGCGCGATCAGTTATTTCGAGGACTTTGTGGCCCGCGCCGAGCCGGGCCCGCAGCGGGAACAGGCTCTCGCAATGGCACAGCGGCTGCGGCAGCGGGTGTCACAGAATCCGTGAGAAGTACGGGCTAGGGCCAATACTTGTTTAATTTACGCTGGCATGTGCAGGCGGGACGCCTGCACCACAAGGATTCGAGGTCACTTTTGTGGTGCACCCATGAGAAGGCCCGTGTCAAGTTGATGCACCTTTGACAGGAGGAGGGATTCCTCCTCATCGAATTCACGGTATGCCGTACCAGCTGCCTTTCGCGCCGTCGCGTGTCCTGGCGTTCAGGTTTTGGTGTCAGATCAGGTCCGCACCATGCACCCATCGGGATCGAGGCGATCGAGCCGTGGCTCGTGCCCGTTGCGCGTGTCGCGCTCCAGAAAGCCATCGGGATCTCCAGGCCATGTCCAGGGGGTACAGTCGTGAGGGCTACCGGTGAAGGCGCCAACCACAAAGGGCTCATGACCTGGTCGCGTGGTTTGAAAGAGACAGCAATGGCCGGAACGGGTCCACTCAGCCGTTCGGTTTGAGCCAGCACCACAACGGGATCCCATTCCGGCCTATCCATCAACAGAATGTCCGTGAGGCTTCAAAGGGAGCCTGGTCGCGCATCACGCGGTAGCAGGGCTCTTGCCATCTTGTTTGCCAACGCTCTGGCAGCCACCATCGGGTGACTGCGCGACTTTTTGCGGTCGAAGTAGCGCTTGGCGAGGGGCTCGTACTTCTTTGCGTGATGGGCCGCTTCCGAGTAGGCCCACGACAGATACTTGTTTCCGTTCTTACGGTTTCCTTTGCCCTTCTTTTTGCTGTTACTGAATTTCTCGCTCTTCACACAACGACAGTAGGAGCCGTAATTTCCCACTTTTCGGAAGCGGCTGATGTCGCCGGTTTCGCACATGATAGTCAGAGCGAGAACTTGCCCGATTCCAGGGACGGTGAGCAGGAGGCTAAATTCATCTCGGAGCTTGCCCGTCTGAAGCGCGAACTCCTCGATCCTTTTGATCTGGGCTGTGACGACTCGCACCACCGGGAGCATTGCGACGACTGACTCCGCGACATGTGGATCGTCGAACATCCTCCGAACCGTGTCAGAGTCCCAGCTCGAAATATCCTGAACCGACACCTGCTTGCACAAGCTTCGGGCGAAGATTGACTTGATCGAGAGATAAAAGGACGTCCTTTTGTGGACCAGCAGAGAGCGCCGTCTCAGGAGATCTCGAAGTCCTCGCTCTTCGGGAGGCATGATGTAGCCCTCGGGCAAAATCCCTAGCGCGAGCAGGTGAGCGATCCACCGTGCGTCGTGCCGGTCATCGGTGTACTTCATGCCACTGTAATCGCTCGCCTTGGTCGTATTCACCAACCGCACGTCATAGCCGGCCTCTTTGAGCCCGTCGACAAGCCAGTACCAATTAAACGTCGACTCTACTGCGAGCGTCTCGAGCTCTCCACGGTACGGCTCCAGGAACTCCAAGACGGTCCCCAGGTCATTGCGAAGTCTTCGACACACGATGTCTTCTTGCCTCCTATTCTGGATCGCCACGTAATTATTGTTTGAGTGCAAATCGATTCCGCAGTACATTGCCATTGGCTCCTCCCCTTTTTTGAAATGGACCCGAGCTTATCGCTCGGTGAGCCCGCGGGGGGAGCCTTCTCTATGAGTCTCAGCCGTCTCGGCCGCACGATTCCACAATCGATGATGTGCAGGCGAGACGCCTGCACCACAAATGTACCGCTGGATTCCGTGGTCAAGGGCGGGATATATCCCGCCTCTACAACGCGATTCGCTCGTTCATCTGTAGGAGCGGCATATATGCCGCCCGATCTTCTAACCATCCCTCACCCAACCCTCAAAAAACCCTCATCGCGCCATCAAGCGCCGGGAACGAGGCGGTCCCATCTTGGAGATTGAATGCTGAGATCTTCGAGTAAGGGAGACCAATAATGTTTATTCGATGCAATCTTCGATGGGCCGTGGTGATGGTCGTGATGGCCAGTCTACCGTTGGTTCCGGCCGCGCCCGTGATGGCCGAGGAAGAGCAGCCGGCCGAATCCGTGACAACCGCCGAGGAAGAGTCTGAGGAGTTCAAAAAGGCCCGCCAGAGAAACTGGAGGATGCGGATCATCGGTGCGGTTGGCGGTGATAACGGAGGCGTTCTGGTGACGCACGGTGATCCGTACGCAGGAGTGTCGGTCAGCGGCGGTGGCGGTGTCGGCGTCAACTTCGAGTACCGCACCTCGCCGCGAATGGGCTTCGAGATCGGCGCGATGGCGGTCGGCGGCAACGTTCGTGTGGGCGTGGCGAGAGGATACCGCCGTTACTCCGCGGGCGTCGAGGTGGACGGGTACGTGCCGATCACCTTTGCACTCAACTACCACCCGCTCAAGAACTCCGAGATCGTCGATTTCTACGTCGGGCCTCTCGCGGCGTCCACCTTCATGAGCAGCGTTGGGGTTGGGCCGGGGGTCATCGTCGAGTCACGCGTCGACTTCGG
This sequence comes from Acidobacteriota bacterium, assembly GCA_006227875.1. Classification (GTDB taxonomy): domain Bacteria; phylum Acidobacteriota; class Thermoanaerobaculia; order Multivoradales; family JAHEKO01; genus M0029. The sequence goes on along the minus strand of SBFI01000247.1, from coordinate 6,456 downwards.
CCTGGGCGCCAACGTGGGCGTCGACATCAATTTCAGCAGGAGAAGTCGCTGGTCGTTCAACTCGGGTTTCAAGTACATCGCGAACGTATCCAACAGCGGGGACCGAGACACCTGGTTCGATTTCGATCCGTTGCTCTTCAATTTCGGCTTCGGCTTCAAGTTCTGATGTGGTGGTCAGAAGCTGTAGACGAATGACACCGAACCCACGAAGTCCGCGTCAAAGAAGTCGACACCACCATCGATCTGGAAGCGTTTGAAGGCGAGCCCGACGCCGAACGCCACGTGGTCTCGATCCTCGGTGGAAAAGGACCCGTCGACGCCGAAATCGTGGATAACGTCGTATCTTCGGCCTGACTCGCTCCACAGGCCGGCCCGAAAGGCAACGACCGGCTTCCATCGGAGAACGGCGTACTCCACGCCGAGGTGGTACTCGGAACCATCCTCGGTGACGATTTGTCCGTTTTGGAGCGGGTCGGTTGTGCTCCCGACGTGGTCCCACTCGAAGCCGAGGGTCAGAGCGCCGGCCTTCGGCTGGAAGGCCACGCCGACGCCGTATTCAGCAGGAAAGGAGAAGGGCGTAGATCCCGAGCGCGGCTCGAACTCGGGGCCCTGGCGATAGAATCCCGCCAGGTTCCAGGCTCGGGACGGGCTCCACAGGAGGCCCGCGTTGAAGCCCCAGTCCGCGTCCGAAAAACCGGTGGCCCCCGCGCCTTCAGAACGTTCTCCGTTGAAATAGCTCAACCCGGCGCCCAGGCTGAGGTTTTCGGAGACCTCGAACGCGGCCGCGGCGGCGTAGCTTCTGACCGTGAACTCACGCTGGAGGAACACGGGATAGTCGAATCCGAAGGTGACGCTTCCCATCTGATGCGAGTACAGAGCGAGAGCCCAGCTGCGAACCGGCAAGACGAAGGAAAAGAACCCGAGCCCGGAAACGCCCTGAGCGGCGGCGATCTCGCCGTCGTTCATCGACGACGTAAAACGAAGTTCGACGGAGATCTCCGAGCGCAGGATCTGGACCAGGCCGGCCGGATTGGCGAAGGCCGCCGTGGCGTCGTCGGCGATGGCGGCAAAGGCCCCTCCGAGCCCTATGCTGCGGGCACCCGGGTTGGTGAAAACGGTGTTGGTGATCCCCGAGCTGCCCTGGGACCAGCACGGATGTGCGGCCGTTACGGCGGCAATCAGGACGGTCGCTGCAATCGTGGGATGTCGCACTCCCGGAATCCTATCACCCGTTCTGGTCCAAAAAAGATGCATCGCGGTCGATCATGCAGGATGAGCCTTCATCAATCGGTACGGCGCACACGTTTGCAGGTTTCAAAGCGCGACTACCACAACGGCAAGTACACCTCCGGGAGGACGACCGTTTCGCCGACCGCCGGGAGCTCGAATGGAACATAGACGCCGCCCTGCCATTGCAACCAGAGCAGGGAAGGGTCTTCGAGTTCGACGCCGAAATGAAACCAGACTTCGACCGGACGTCCGTTTTCTGTGACATCGACTACCTCGACCACGGTGCCGCCGTAGCCAATCCGGTCCCCGACTTCGAATGGAGTCGCATCGCGATAGAGGTGGTCCAGCATCGGGAAGAAATAGACCGGGTGGAAGGCAGCCTGCGAATCCTCGTGGCCGGGCCGCGGACTTCCGGGCGGCGCCAGAAAACCGCCATCCGGACGGATTGCGATCACGTTGGAGGCCGGCCGGGAGATGGTGGTTGGGTAGATGCCCGAACCGAGGATCAACGTGCGGTTGGGGATCGGGCGCCCCTCCAGGGCCTGGAGCAACGGGCCGTAGAACGAGATGAATGCTGTCGGTGTGTTGACGATCAGAGCCACCTGGTCCGTGACCGCCGGGTCCGACGGAAGACTCGAAGCGGCGCGGTTGACCATCTCCCCGAAGGTGCGCACCCTGCTGGAGGTCGTCGCAAGCGAAAGTGGCGACAGGACGAGATGGAAAGCGACGAGGACCCAGGAGGCCGTGGTGAAAGGCAGCCGTCGGATGCGGGACGATGGCACCCAGTCGACGCGCTGCCACACCGCCGACAGGAATTGCGCCAAAAGACCCATACCGCCGAAACCGGCAAAGTAGAGAAGGCGATCATCTGGAAACGTCGCGCACGCCGGCACCAGTGACAGAACCATCCCCAGGGCGAAAAACCGAGCCGCCCGGTCCCGTCTGAGAATGGGCAGGAGGAGGATTGTGACCGCCACCATCAACCCGACCGCCACCAGCCACAGGATATGAGCCGCCGATTGCGAGAGAAAGTGGCCGAGACCGGATGGAATCCCCCACAGCCCGGCGAAGAGCATCGGCGCGCGCTCGATGACCGCGTGCACGAACTCGACCGGGCTGGCGCCGGGATCGATGTAGACGCCGGAACCGCTCGCGCCAAAACCCATGACTCGATAAGTAACCCACCACAGCGAACCAACGAGGCCGGCGGGAACGAGACTCGCGAGGCGGCCGCGCCAGGTATCGACGTCGAGAAAGAGGGCGTAGGCGAGGAGATAGCCGCCGGCCGCGAGAGCAATCTCGCCCGCCAGCAAACCGAGAAGGAGGGCGAGGGGCGCGACAAAAGCGCCGGGGCGCCAGCCGTTCCGACGCCAGCGGTCGTGGGCGATCAGTGCGATCAGTCCGAAGAGAACGCCGATGTTGGCGTTACGGTTGGCAAGCCACACTACGGGCATCCCGTGGGCGTCGTCGATGGCGAAAAGGAGCGCGGCCAGCCCGGCGACCCACGCAGGGACGAGCAGCCGCCGATAAAGGAGCGCCGCGGCGACGATCGCGCCGGCAAACCAGAGGAGCGACTGAACGTGCATGAGCCAGGGGTGGTCGGGCCAGATTCGAAAATCCAACCAGTGCGTGACGCTGGAGACCGGCCGCAAGAACGCGAGCTTGAGCTTCGGGTGTGTCCACCACAGGATCCGGCCCTCTTCGAGGGCTCTTCGAATGAGCTGCTCGTCGCCGTCCAGGAATGAAAATACGTTGAAGGGCGAGCGCGTCCATTCGGGGTCGAGAGGCGGATCCGACAAGACCAGGCGGAGGACGTGGTCGTCATTCTGGAGCCCGAGCCACAGCGCCGAAATGCACAGAAGTACCGCGACGCCTGCGACGAGGAGCGGCAGACGGCGATGGCTCAGGATGCGGCGATATGTGTCGCTCAGACTCGTATTACTTCCCCAGCAACTTCTCGACCTCGTCGAGCGTTTCCTCAAAAGTCTTCATGGCGGCGTCGAGGGCGTCCGGTTTGGTCAGGTCGACACCGGCGCCGGCGAGAAGCTCGAGCGGTGGCGCCGAGGCGCCTCCGGCCCGCATGGCCAGACAGGCTTCGGCCGCCGGCTGACCGAGGGCCTTGACCCGATCGGCGATGGCGCTGCCGCTGCTGAGCCCGGTCGCATAGGAGTAGACGTAGTACTTGTAGTAGAAGTGGGGGATATAGGCCCATTCCATGCCGTCGTTCTCGTCGAGGGTGTAGCCGGGGCCGTAGTAGCGCTGCACCAGATCGCTGTAAGTCTCGTCAAGGAGAGCGGCGGTGACCGGGGTCCCATCCTCGACGTAGCCGTGCACCCTGCGCTCGAACTCTGCAAACATGGTCTGCCGGAAGATCGTGCCGCGAATTGTCTCGAGCCGCTCGACCAGCAGGTATGCCTTCTCCGCCGGGTCGGTCGCCTTGCTCACCAGATACTCCGACAGCAGCGACTCGTTACAGGTCGAGGCGACCTCGGCCAGGAACGGCACATAGCGGAAGCCCGCATAGGGCTGGGCCTTCATGGCGAGGTCGGAGTGCAGCGCGTGGCCGAACTCGTGCGCCAGAGTCGACATGTCGTCGAGAGAATCCTGATAGTTCATGAAAACGAAGGGGTGGGGGCCGTAGACGCTGGCCGAGAACGCGCCACTGCCCTTGTCGCGATGCGGGTAGAGGTCCATCCAACCGCTGGCCGGATCGAGACCCTCGGCGAGGGTCACTCCGTAATCGGCACCGAGCGGCTCGAGGGCGGCGAGGATGTTGGCACGGGCCTCGGCGAAGGGCACATCGACGGCGACGCCCTCGACGATCGGAATATAGAGGTCGTAGAGGTGGATGTCCTCGAGCCCGAGCGCCTTCTTGCGCAGTTCGACGTAGCGGTGGAGTAGCGGCAGGTTGGCGTTGATGGTCGACACCAGGTTGTCGTAAACCGCGACGTCGATGTCGTCCTTGTCCAGGTAGGCCTCGAGGGCGGTGTCGTAGCGACGGGCGCGGGCGAGGTCGACGTCGAATTGAAACTGGCCGGCCAGCGTCGCCGCGAGCGCGTGCTGGTATTGACGAAGGGTGCCGAAGAGGGCCGCGACCGCCCCGCGGCGGACCTCGCGGTCGGCGGATGCGCGATACCGTCCGTAATTGGCGAGGTTGAGCCGGACCTTCTCGCCCTGCTCGTCGGTGATCTCGGGCCACGGGATGTCGGTCAGCAGGGCACCGAAGGTGCTCTCCAGCGGTGACGGGATCTCGTTGAGGTCGATCTCGGCCCAGAGATTGTCGCCGAGAAGGGACAGCACGCGTTCCGCCTCAGGGGACAACAGCCGGTTGGCGCGGCGGCGCAGGTTGTCGAGGTACGAGCGGTACTCGGCCAGCCCAGGCTCTGCGGCGTACGCCTTCTCGAGGCTCTCGGCGGACAGGGTCAAGACCTCGCGCCGGATGAAGGCGGCCGCCTGCATCAGCTCGTCCATCGCTGCGAGGCTTCGCTGGACCATGGCGTTGGCGGTCTCGTCCGACTGCGCGGTGCTCTGACGCAGGTTGGCATAGAGAGTGACGAAGTTGCCGTCCGAGTGGAGCCGGAAGTAGAGCTCGAGACAGGCCCGCAATGCGGCGGGCTCGGCCAGCTTGCCGTCGTAGGCCTCGAGGCCGGGAATGTCTTTCAGCAGCTTCTGTCGCGCCTCGTCCCACGCTTCGTCAGAGGGAAACAGCGGCGCGAGGTTCCACTTGAAGACCTCGGGGATGGTGGAACGTGGTGCGTTGGAGTCCGGCGTGAACGCCGGCGGGTCCGCGGTGAAATCGGCTGCCATCCCATCGGGAATGGCCGTCAGCATTGGCACGGTCACGAGAGTCCAGATAAAAAGGTTCTTCAAACCCGATCGAATTGCGACGCGCATGTTCATACCCCCAAGGTCAGAAATGGTGTTGGCCCGAAAATATTTACTCGTTTTTCAAATCGGACCCGTTCCATCCTACGCCTTCCCGGCTTCGAGGTTGCGCCGAAAGCGCGACTCAAAAAACGGGAGGGCGCGTGCCCTCCCGGTCAAATGTAGGTGATGTGCGAATTCACTCGCTGCGCTTCCAGACCCGGATCAGCCGGTCGAAGTGAGTATCGGGCTTGATCGTTTTCATAAAGGCGATCTTGCGTGCTACCTCGTCGCCGGCCGACATCTCCGAAAAGGCCTTCTCTATAGCTTGATCTACCTTGTCGAGGTCCGCCAGTGCGTTGAACGTGATCCAGGCTTGGTGCGTGAAGGAGCCGTCCGAGTGTACGGCCTGCTCGGCCATGCCGTAGCCTGAGATAGCCCCGGTTTCCATGAGCTGGTCATAGATCGGGACCCAGAAGGTCTTGTACATCTTCATGAGGTCGCCGCCGTGGCCGGGTTTTACCGTATGGTAAGACAGGCGCAGGAACTTCCAATCCGTATCGGGGTTGGCGTTGAAAACCTTGTGACGCAGGAGAAAGGTCTGGTCGTCGCCAGGCTCGATCGCTGCGGCCCAATCCTCGATCATCTCCGCGATCTCTTCCTCCGAGAGCCCTTCGTATTGCGAAACGAATGCGGCTTCGACTTCGCCTATACCTGCCCACCAGGGCGCGGTGATCCAGATGACGTAGTCGTAGCCTCCCGGGCCGGCCAGCTCGTAGCCCATGGCCCACGAAGTAACTTTGCCGTCAGCGACCAACTGATCGAAGAGTGGCTTGTTGTACTTATCGAAGGCCTTCTCGAACAGGGGGCCGGCGCCGGGTTTGACATTCACCGTGCCAGCCCAGGTCAACAGGGTCGGCTCCTCCTGGGCGGCGGCGACCGACGGCAGCAGAATCAATGCTGCCGCCACGAAAACGGGGATTCCTCGTGAGCGAATCATCACTTCCTCCAATCCGGTTGCGGCAGGCGCCGAGACGGCCTCACCACGGGCCGCGTCCGGCGGCCTCCCTATTTCTCGGTTGTTGCAGTGTGTGAAGTCTAGCAGGTCTCGGTCTCAACGGGCGGACGGCCGAAGCCGACGCCAACCGCGATCTCCTCTGTGCGGTGGCTGTGTGAATTACATGGCGATGTGTGGGATGGATGCCGCCCGTCGGGCCGAAACTGGTGAGCCGAGCGCCGGAGGCGCGACAGATGGATAGCCTGGGGCGTGAGCCCCAGGGTGGTCGGTCGGAAAAAAATTATCCAGCCGCGGAGCGGCGGAAGATGCCGTTGGGCTTGCGGAATCTGCAGCCCCTGTTGGTG
>SBFI01000253.1 GCA_006227875.1 Acidobacteriota bacterium | reverse complement strand
GATCTGGGACCGATGTTCGATCACCATCAGGCTCTGTCGCCCTACATACTGCGCCGTGATGATGAGGAACAGGTGCAACCGACCGCGGAGTACCATCAAACCTCGCAAGAGATGGAGCGCTATCTCCAGTTCTCCTATTGCATCAAGTGCGCGTCCTGTATTGCCGCCTGTCCAACCGCCGCCACCGATCCGGTCTACTCGGGTCCGATGCCGCTGGCTCAAGCCCAGCGTTACAACACCGACACCCGCGACGACGGCTTCGACATACGGAAGCTGGCCCTGCGGGGGGAAAAGGGACCCTGGCGTTGCCACTTCGCCGGCGAGTGCTCGCGTGTCTGCCCCAAGGGGGTCGACCCGGCCAAGGCCATCCAGCTGCTGCGGCGTGATTTGGTCTTCGACTACCTCAAGTTGCGACGGTCGTCGCCACCGGCATCGGTGGTCGAGAAGCCCGACGACATCGCCCGGCGACCCGAGATTCCCGAGGCGCCGCCACCGACCGTGTGAGGGAGGGCTCGGTCCGGGCTCTGGTCAGTATCCTTGGATCTCCTCGGATTCGAAGACCCGCACGCCCGGAAAGTCTTCGAGACTCGTCGCGTACATCGCCCGCGCCACCCGGGCCGCTTCTATACCCCGATACCTCCTGAGTGGACCCATCAGTAGAGGCGAGAGGCCACCCAGTACCACCGCACCAAGGATCTCTTTTGGCCGTCTCTCCTCTCTCGGCCCCAGCAGCAGGGAGGGTCGGAAGATCCGCAGGCTGGGCAGGTCCAACTCCGCCAGCAGGGTCTCCATCTCACCCTTTGTGCGGTTGTAGTAGTTGATCGACTTCGGGTCGGCGCCAAGAGCGCTCACCACCGCGAACCGCTCGACCCCCGTCCTCGCGGCCAGCTCGCCAAAGTCACGTACATAATCCCGGTCTACTTTCTGCAGCTGTTCGACACTGCCGGCCTTGGCGATTGTGGTCCCGAGTGCGCAAAAGGCGTCCGTGATCCGATCTCCTAGGTCGAGGCTTGCCAGCTCGTCGAAGCTCACGACGTGCTCGGCGATCTTGGGATCATCCACCCCAAGGGGCCTTCGCTGCACCAGATGGACCCGCTGGTACTCCGCCGACGCCAGCAGCAGCTGCAGAAGCTCACCGCCGACGAGCCCGGTAGCCCCCGCCACCAGGGCTCGTCGCGGTCCTGTCTCTACGGTCGATGATTTCGAGCTCACCCCATCCACCTCCTTGTCTTCCGGCCGGTGGCTCCCAAGGTTCTCGAGCCACGGCCGGACTCACAGGATACACATACCGGCCGGGCGCTCGCACCTCGGGCCCAATGCTCGTACAGTAGTCCTGTCGGAGACCGGGATCCCATGCGCGATTTGGACTGTGTGAGCTTTCTCCAGTGGGCCCTGCCACAGCTGGGTTTTCGCTGGCCCGGCTTTCGCAAGGTCCGCCGCCAGGTCTGCCGGCGGATCGCCCGCCGTTTGCACGAGCTCGAGCTGGCCGATTTGGAGGCTTATCGCCGGCATCTCGCGAGCCACCCCACCGAGTGGAGCCATCTCGATGGGCTCTGCCGGGTCACCATCTCTCGTTTCTGCCGAGACCGGGGGGTCTTTCAAGCTCTCGGCAAAAAGGTGCTTCCCGCTCTGGCCGAGCGGGCCCGGGCAGTTGGCGAGAGTCGTGTTCGCGTCTGGAGTGCCGGCTGTGGTGCCGGCGAGGAGATCTACTCGGTCGCCCTGGTCTGGCACCAGACAGTACCCGAGGTCGAATCGGGCCTGGAGCTCGAGCTCGTCGGCACCGACATCGACGACCACCAGCTCGAGCGGGCCCGCCGGGCCACCTACCCAGAGTCTTGCCTGCGGGAGCTGCCGCCCGAGTGGCTTGACGAGAGTTTCACCCAAGAGCCGTCGGGCGAGTGGCGTCTCGACGTCGACTGGCGCCGGGGGGTCCGCTTCGACCATCAGGACATCCGGACCCAGTCCCCTTCTGGCCTCTTCCACCTGATCCTGTGCCGCAACCTGGCGTTTACCTACTTTGCCGAAGAGGTCCAGCGGCAGGTTCTATCCCGTCTCGTCACGCGGCTCGCCCCGAGTGGAGCTCTGGTGATCGGCAGCCACGAGTCGCTGCCCGCAGGTGAATGGGGTCTCGTTGCCTGGGATGACGCCCCCAGTGTTGTCAGCAAGATCTCGGACTAAGAACCCGCGGGGTTGCCTTCTTCTCGGGAGACCTTTGTCAACCAGACGCCGTGAAGGAGAAGAGCCGCCAACATCAAGGTCGTCCCCGCCAGCTCGGCACCCTCTTCGACAAGAATAAAGAGACGATATCGAGCGACCTCGGCCGCACCCCACGCGGCGACCGGTGGACTCGTGTAGACCGCTGGCCCCTCGAGCATCATTGCCAAAAGAAATGCGGCGCAGCCCAATAAGCCAAGAATTAGACTTCTTCGGTCTTCTCTCATCCGCTCCCAGAGCAAATACAAGAGAAACCCAAATATCGCCAGGGCCAAAGGCGCAAAAAGAACCGGCCAGACGAACGCGTCTTTCAACTGATCACCACCGAGCAGTCGGGTGCGCAGAGAGACGCCGGCGGAGCCGCTCATGAGCAGAGCCGCGAGCCGTTCGTGGGCGGTGGCCGTCTCGTCCATCGACAGGACCGCAAAAAGCACCGCGGCGAGCGGCCAGAACAACCCACCTGCTCCCCTGCGCCGCTCGGCCGGCTCGAGACGCCAGCACCACAACGCGGCCATCGATGCACCCAACAACTTGGCGCTCGAGTACCAGGTCGGGAAGTTCCTTTCCTGGTCCAGGTCGAGAAAGGATGGAGCGCCGATGACGTTGACCGCCAGCAGCAGGACATCTACAACGACCAGCGCGAGAAGCAGCCTGAGTGCTAAGATTTCGGCCTTTCCCGGCAATCTGGATATGCTGGCCATACGGGGATGAAGCGGTTAATTCTACTCTTCTTGGTCATACCTGTCTTGGCAGCGGCAGGCCTCGCCTGGTGGATCTCTTCCCCACCCCCCAGGCCAAATATCATCCTCATCACAAT
>SBFI01000354.1 GCA_006227875.1 Acidobacteriota bacterium | reverse complement strand
TCTCGCTGCGGGCTACTTCAGGCGACGGACTCGATGATGGAGCGATTGCGGCCTTCGTTCTTGGCTCGGTAGAGGGCGCTGTCGGCGGAGCGGAGAACGGTAGGGATATCGAGACCGTTGACGCGGTCGACCACCGCGGCCCCAAGGCTGACGGTGACCACCAGCTCGCCGTTTTCGGTCTTGACCGGTCGGGCCGCACACGCCTCACGAGCCCTCTCCATGACCTCCCACGCCGTCTGCTCGTCGCCCGGATAGAGGACGATCAGAAACTCTTCGCCCCCCAGGCGTCCGAGGATGTCGGCCGAGCGCAGGCAGGAGCCGACTCTCCGGGTGAGCTCGCGCAGGACCTCGTCGCCGACCAGATGCCCGACCTCGTCATTGATTCGCTTGAAGTGGTCGATGTCGACCATCACCGCGGTCAGGGGCCTCTCCTCACGGCTTGCACGGGCCATCTCGCGCTTCAACAGATCCAGGACGGAGCGGCGGTTCCAGAGCTCGGTCAGGCTGTCACGGGTCGCCTGATGCTCGAGAGCGACCTTTGCTTCTTGCAGCCTCTCGGTCGCCGTGAGCAGGTCCTGGTAGAGACGGCTTTTTTCCAGAATCACCGAAAGCTGGCCGGCGATCTCCCGAAAGAAACCCTGATGGACCTCGTTGTAGGCGTTCTTCTCCATGCTGGAGAAGAACAGGAATCCAAACGGCTTGCCCAGGGCAATGAGCGGACAGGTGAGACTCGAGCGCATCCCCTCCGCCACTATCTTTCTGGTCGAATCCGATTGCGGGTGCTTTTCCAGGTAGTCTTCGAGGTCGTTGAGGATTCGCGGCTGTCCGGTCTTGATGATCTTTTCCAAACTGCTCCCGCCAAGGGTGGCCGCATACCCCGCCCGCAATTTGATCTCCCTGGCCTCAGAGCGAGCCCAATGTGCCCTCACTATGTGACCCTCCTGGGCCATCAGCGAGAGCCCGATGCGATCGTAGGGGAACAGTGAGCGGAAGGACTCGTAGACGAGATCCAACACATCCTCCAGCACCAGGCCCTGATTGACCTTTTCAGTGATCGCCGCCAGCCTGGCCGCCTGCTCGGTCCTGGTCTCCAACGTCTCGGCGAGACGTTTGAGTGCCACCCCGAGCCGAGAAACCTCATCCGGCTCGCCGATGGGAATCGGAACGTCGAACTGCCCCTCCTGCATCGCCTCGGTGGCCTGGCGATAGCGCTCGACTCTAGGGTCGGTCACGACTTCCCTCCAGAAGACAAATTCACTCCTCAGCCGCCCTCAACCGTCTACTTCGGGCCAAGAATATCGCAAAAAGGCTCCAATTCGCCCTGACTTGCCAGGACTGCCCCTCCCCCGTACAGTGGCTCGAGTGCCGGAGTCGCACCACCTGCAGAGCGAAACACGGGAGAACAGGAGCCGATGAACGAAGCACCCGAGCGCGTCACCCGCTGCCGGGGCGTGCTGCTGGGCACGGCGGTCGGTGACGCGCTGGGCCTGCCGAAGGAGGGGATTCCGAGGGACCGAGCCGACAAGATGTTCGCCGGGCGACCGCGTCACCGTTTTCTGTTTGGCAGCGGGATGGTGAGCGACGACACCGACCATGCACTCTTTGTCGCCCAGAGCCTGCTGGCCCACCCGGACTCACCCGAAGACTTCCGGCGACGTCTAGCGTGGTGTCTGCGTCTCTGGCTGCTCACTCTGCCGGCAGGAGTTGGCTTTGCCACCCTGCGGTCCATCCTCAAGCTCTGGGTCGGTGTGGATTCCAGACGGAGCGGTGTCTATTCGGCGGGCAATGGGCCGGCGATGCGCTCGGCACCGATCGGGGCGTTCTTCGCCGATTCCCCCGAGCGACTCGATGCGTATGTCGACGCCAGCACCAGGATCACGCACACCGATCCGCGGGCGTTGACCGGTGCGCGAGCGGTGGCGTTGCTCACCGCCTGGATGATCCGTGACGAGTTGCGAGAGCAACCCGATGTCGGCCCCTTCATAGAAGTGCTGCGACACGCGTCTGCGAGAAAGGCGGCCGACGAGGAGTGGCGCGACCTGATCGAGCAAATCCGCACCGCGTGTGATCGAGAGCTGTCGGTGATCGAGTTTGCCGACTCACTTGGGCTCGAGCAGGGTGTGACCGGCTTCGTCTACCACACCGTTCCGCTCGCCGCTTACGCCTGGTACCGGCACTTTGGAGATTTCGAGGCGACCGTATCGTCTGTCCTCGCCTGCGGTGGCGACACCGACACCACGGGGGCGATCGCCGGTGCCCTCGCCGGGGCGGTGATCGGTGATGGCGGCATACCCGGAGATTGGCTACGGGGTATCTGGGACTGGCCGCGTAGCAGGACCCTCATCGGCTCGCTCGGCGCGCAGTTGGCGGAGTGTTCCGCCACCGGCAGATCCTGCTCACCGGTTCGCTACTTCTGGTTCGGACTGGTGCCACGCAACCTGCTCTTTCTGACCGTTGTCCTTGCGCACGGCCTGCGACGGCTGCTGCCGCCCTACTGAGGTCGCCACAATCAACCGCGAATCAAATGTCAAGCGAGCGACACAAGAAGGGCTCCGGCAACGGCTCCACCCGCACGGGTCTGGTAACGGCCCTGCTGGCCAACCTTCTAGTGCTGGGGGTGCTGGGATACGCCGCCTACCTCGAGAGCTCGTCCGCGGACGCCTACTACCGGGCCGTCCAGGAAGACGAATGCGTGGAGTGGGCGAGCTTCTGGGCCTTTGGTTTGGCGGGTGCTCTGTTTGTGGTGACCGCCATCCGCCGACCTACTTTCTGGTGGAGAGCTTCCAGCAGGAGCTCAACATCCACAACGTGGTCGACACCAAGTACCGCAAGCTGGCACTCAAGGGCGTAATCCTCGGCTTTGGTGTGGTGCTGCCGATTCTGGCTCTGCTCCCGGGCCCGCGTGATCTTCTGCGCCGGCTGGTGAGCCATCATCCAGACACCATCGAGGCGGCCCGCAGCGAGGCCGAGGCGTTGAAGCAAGACTTCCTGACCCGTCAACTACCGACCAAATGCGGGCTCCACAAACGGAT
>SBFI01000009.1 GCA_006227875.1 Acidobacteriota bacterium | reverse complement strand
GGTCAACGGCGTGCAGAACGGCATTGAAGTCTACAGCCAGCCGATGATGGTCTCGGATGCCGCCGGCGGTGGGCAGACCAAGTGGTCTTTCCCACGCTTCACCCCGACTGTGACCGGTGACATCAACTGGAGGGCTATCATCACTGACGACGACTCGGATATCGATGAGGCCGTGGCGACGACCAGTGTGAGGTAGGTCTCCAGGCCATCCCGTTGGTGCCGGCCGAACCTCACGAGGTACAGCCCGTCCCCGAGGGTGGTGCTCTCGAGGCACAAGACGCGTAGTATCAAAACATAGATCAACAAAGGGGGCGGCCACCGTGGTCGGTCAGATACTGGCCCACTACAAGATCGTAGAGAAGCTCGGTGCGGGTGGGATGGGAGAGGTCTGTCTCGCCGAGGACACGACGCTCAAGCGGCGTGTGGCGCTGAAGGCGGAGCTGGCGGCGAGAGGGTAGCGTCTAAAGCACTTCCATCGGCGGACCGAGACGCTATCCACTATATCGAGCGCTTTCACACCGAGGCCGATATCTGGATGCTGACCTTCGACCAGCAGCCATAGATCGGCAAGGTTCGTCCGGCAACTGGTCTCTAATCTCAGGAGAGACCTGGGAGGGAAACTGCCATTCGAGAGGGTGCGGTGACTAGCCGGTCATCCTCCGACCGCTCCCTCGAATAGGCGCTCGAGCGGACAAATGCCGGCGAAGGTCACGTAGGCTCCCATGGCAATGTAACCGACAGCCAGGATCAGAAGCCAGACAGCCAAGTAGTTGCCCCAGCGCTTTCGATTGCCCTCAGCCTTGCCGGCTGCGTACCAGACGAAATAGCTCAAAGTAGTGACCAACGTGGCTGGGATGAAGCTGAAAAAGAAACACATGGTAGACCCCCTCCTGCAAGCGACGGCTGTAACGGGCCAGCAACACGCTGGCCCCTTGCTGCATCACTAAAGGTGGAATTCACACCTAATACCTGACTCCTTGAAGCAGCAACACTCAGAAGGGTGGGCAAGGACTGCCCGCAGGGGTAGGTGTATCTCTTTTCGTCTCCTGATCGTCTCAAGGAGTGAAGGTCAGCATCGGGCTAGCCGACAAGTAAGACCAAAGACCGAAAGGGAGAACCACCATGTGTGAGGACAAACGTCAAGCCAACGATGTCGCGAGCGATCGCACCAGCTGCTGTGGCCCAGAGATGGAGCAGATAATGAGGGCCTTCTTCGCGTCGGCTCGTGGCGAGGGAGAGAACAAGACCGGACCTTGTGCCGACGGGATGGCGGACATGATGGAGGCCTGCTGCTGGCCGTTCGCCAGAAAAAACAAGCCCGCGGGTGAAGACGAGTCCGCCATCGACTGATGAGACTTTGACTAGGGTTAAGCGAAGATCTCTACCTATCCTCCGAGCTTTGCCTTCTACAGGTCCGCAAGATTTCTCCGGCACCTATTCTGGGAGGACTCACAACAAGGTCCCCGATCTGGAGTCTCGGAGACCGCCTGCATAAGCCATCAGCTAATTGCTGGCGACTCGCCAGCCCCTGCCCCTGCGGGTGGTGCCCTCTCCGCCCGAGGGGCGTAGTATCGGGTCATCGACCGATACAGGGGGCGGCATCGTGGTCGGCCAGACCCTCAGCCATTACAGAATCGTCGAGAAGCTCGGCGCGGGTGGGATGGGTGAGGTGTATCTCGCCGAGGACACTACGCTCAAGCGGCAGGTGGCGCTGAAGGTGCTGCCACAGGAGCTGGCGGCGAGCAAGGAGCGACTGGATCGGTTTCAACGCGAAGCCGAGACCCTGGCAGCGCTCGACCATCCCAATATCGTCACCATCCACTCGGTTGAGGAGGTTGACGGTGTCCGCTTCCTCACGATGCAGTTGGTGGAGGGCAAGCGGCTCTCGGAGTTGATTCCGAAGAGTGGGATGCCGCTGGAGCGGATCTTCGAGATCGCCATCCCTTTGGCCGATGCCCTGGCCGCCGCGCATGACAAGGGTGTCATCCACCGGGATCTGAAGCCCGGCAACCTCATGGTCACCGACGAGGGTCGGGTAAAGGTATTGGACTTCGGCCTGGCGAAGCTGCGGCCCGATCTCGAGGCCGGCGAGGCCACGGAGCTGCCAACAGAGCCGCTTACCGACGAAGGCCGCGTCCTGGGGACCGTGCCCTACATGTCGCCGGAGCAGCTGGAGGGTAGGGAGATCGATGCTCGGACCGATATCTTCTCTCTGGGAGTGCTCCTCTACGAGATGGCCACCGGGGAGCGGCCGTTCAGGGGCGACAGCTCGATATCGATCATCACCTCGATCATCCGGGACACTCCACTTGGGATCGACACTCTGCGGCCCGATCTGCCTCACCATTTGGGCCGGATCATTCGCCATTGTCTGGAAAAGGAACCCGTGCGCCGCTACCAGTCTGCCCTCGATGTACGCAACGAGCTGGAGGATCTAAAAGCAGAGTCGGCCTCCGGCGAAGTGAGGCGGACGGCCGCAGTGGCACCGAGGCAACGCCACGCGAACCTTTGGCGCGGTCTCGCCGCGGCCGGCCTTGCCCTGGGTTTGGCTGCAACGGTGGTGATCTGGCAAGCTTGGCGCAGCGGGCCGAGTCAGAAGGGGACGGTTATCCCAGATGACCGGCCTCCCATGATCGTAGTGCTGCCATTTGACAATCTCGGCTCACCCGACGACGAATACTTCGCCGATGGGATGACCGAGGAGGTGATCAGCCGCCTGGCTTCAGTCGACGGATTGCGGGTCATCTCACGCACCACCGCCATGCAGTACAAAGGCAGACGACCGTCCGTCAAGCAGATCGGCAAGGAGCTGGGCGTGGACTACGTGCTAGAGGGTAGTGTGCGCTGGGAGAAGCAGCCGGACGGACCGAGCCGAGTGCGGGTAACCCCCCAGCTCATCCGCGTTGCCGACGACACCCACATCTGGACAGAGCGCTACGATCGCGAGCTCGAGGCGATATTCCACGTTCAGTCCGATATTGCTCAGAGTACGATCGACGAGGTGGGGGTGGCCCTGCTGGAGCCGGAGCGCCAAGCGCTGGACTCCCAGCCCACCGAAAACCTGGAGGCCTACCAGGCCTATCTGCGGGGGCTCTACTACTGGCGCCTACCCGACACCTCGGCAGAGAGCTTCGAACTCGCCCTCGAAAACTTCAGGGAGGCGATCCAGCTCGACTCGGAGTTTGCCCAGGCCTACTCCAAACTGGCTGGTGTCCACGCCGCCATGATCCACTTCGGACATGACTACTCGGCCGCGCGCAGAGAGGCTGGCTGGCAAGCGGCGGAGACAGCCCTGGTGCTGGCGCCGGAATCGCCTCGGGTGCGGACCGACATCGCTCGGTTCTACTACTTTGCCGACAAGGACTACGACCTGGCGCTCGAACAGCTGGCCCTCGCCGAGGTGAAGCTGGGACGCGATCCCGACATCCTCGCTCTCAAGGCCCCTATCATCCGCCGACAAGGTCGTTGGAAAGAGGC
>SBFI01000458.1 GCA_006227875.1 Acidobacteriota bacterium | reverse complement strand
GCTCGTTGGTCTCGGCTACCGGGATGAGAGCGCGGTAGGGCGAGGAGGTGAGACTGAGCTGGAGGCTCTCGTTGAAGAAGAACTCGACCCGGTCCAATTCGCCACCGGTTGGCGGCGTCACATCGGCTTCGACTTCGAGCACTCTGGCCTCGGGTCTGGAGGTCATCTCCCTGATGGCTATCTCCAGCGGGTCGACCGCCGTATTGAGGTCGATGGCGTCCTCACCGAGCCGTCTACCACTGGGCGAGAAGGCGACCGCCTCGAGCGTGCAGGGGTGTGGTGTGGGGCCGAGATCGACGAGGGCGGAGAATGGACCCCGCTCGTCGACCGCCACCTCCTCGCCATCGAGGTAGAAGGCAACGCGCTCGATCTGTCGCCGGCCGGTGACGGTGCGGAAACGGGTTGGCCCCGCCAGCGCCATCGCCTCCGGCCGCAGGAGCCTGATGACCGGTTTGACCGCCGGGGAGGTGGACGCGGCGACCTCGGTTGCGATTGCATCCGGCAGGCCCCTCACCGTAACCAGGGCCCGAGGGGTCGAGACCGCGGCCCAGGCTGGAGTGCCGAGCCTCTTTCCCGTCTCCCGATGCCGTACCTCGAGGCTTCGTGGCTCGCCGTCGGCGGCACCGGTCAAGGCGACCGTCAGCAGCCGACGCTGGGCCAGGTCATCGAGAGCGGGAGTCAGTTTCTTTGGCCGGGTGACGATCATCCCATCCGTGGCTGCTCGCAGCTCGTCCAGGGGGGACAGGGGCTCGGCCAGCTCCTCTGGCGGGCCGCCCATGGCCAGCACCACGGTGATCCATCCCTCGGCGGCCAGGGTACGGGCCTGGTCGGTGTGGGAGATCACGCTCCGCGGGTCTTCGAAAAAAGACCGGCCGACCCGTTCGAGGTAGTAGTCCCGCGGGTTGAGATCGAATCCGTTCTCGACCAGAAAGAGGACGCGACGGTCATTGGACGGTCGTTCGGCGAGCCAGTGCAGCAGCCCGACTCTTTGCTGCTCGAGCAGCTCGACCTCCTGGCTCAGGGCTTGAATGGCGACGGTCTCCGCATCGGCGTTGTCGACTGCGGCGAGAAAACGCTGACGCAGCCAGGCCAGCTCGCCGGCGGCAAAGGAGTCGAGCGGAACATCCTGCAGCGCCTCTTCCACCTCGGTGGCGCTCCGACTCCCGGCCAGAAACAGGTGGGGCAGTGGATCGGCGAGCACCACCTCGACCGGGCCGAGCGCGGTCAGCGACCCGGCTTGACGGGCCAGCGTCCTGGCAGCGATCTTCAAGCCTGCGGGAGTGCTGAGAGGAGCGTCGAAATAGACGACCACCTGCCAGTCGCCCGGCTCGCCGGGCGACGGCGTCACCGGCAGCCGGTGGAGCTCGACAGCGTCTTGAGCGACCCCGTCGAAGATAACTTCGAGATCGCCCGCCCCAAGATCCGTCGACTCGAGCGCGCCGGGCACCGCGAGCGCGAGCGTCGTCGTCTTTGTAACGACTTTGGCCTGGTTTCCTTGTGCTTTTTGAGCCGTGATGGTGGAGCTGGCGAGCAGACCGATCCCCAATGAAAAGAAAAGGACTCGTCGGGGAGATCGAGCTGCTGCCACCGGCTCCGGTTACCTCCAGGAACGGATGCCGACCCACGGGAGCGCGCCGTCCGGGGCAGGCTTCCCGTTCGTAGAATCGCTACGCCATTTGAAGCGC
The DNA here is from genome assembly GCA_006227875.1 of Acidobacteriota bacterium. Lineage (GTDB taxonomy): Bacteria > Acidobacteriota > Thermoanaerobaculia > Multivoradales > JAHEKO01 > M0029. The sequence goes on along the minus strand of SBFI01000458.1, from coordinate 1,369 downwards.
GCTGTTGAAATGCTAGCAGACCGGGGATGCTACCGCCCCACTTGTGAACCGTCTCATAGGCTCCGTGCGCTGGCAGGGTTACCTTGGTTCGGTGCCGTAAGCCTCGGCGGCCGTGCTCGAGGAGATCGACATGAGAAAGCTTCATCTTCTTACGCTCTACGGCTTCGTAGCGGTACTCGTGGCCTGTGGGGGTGGGGCCGAGAGGCCCCAACCGGATGTGCCGGAGGTGGCCGCCCCGCCGCCCGAGGCGGTGGCGGCAAGGCCATCGCAACCCGCCGCTTCGACCGGGGGGAATGTCTCCTTTCTCCTCGAAAGCGGGTATCTCTACGCCGGTGAGAAGCCGATCGTCCACTTCGATCGACCTGTACCGACCGCGGGTGGGCGCTACTGGATCACCGTGGTCGAGTCTTCGAAGCCGGACGACAAATACGGAGCCTGGCAGTACATCGATGCCGGCGCCACCGAGGTGCCGCTGGCGTCGGTAAGGACTCCCGGCTGGTACGAGGTGCGGCTCCACGACCGCTATCCGGAGCTCTCGACCCATGTCATCTCGCGGGCCGTGCTCGAGGTGGTCGAGGTCCCCGATCTGGCCGGCAGCTCTGCTCCGGAGCCGAAAAGCTCCAGCAGGCCTGCGGCTGCCCCTGTTGCATCGGAAACCGACCCCGGTTTCACCGAAAACCCCTTCGACCGGGTCTCGTTTATGACCGAATCAGAGGTGCTGTCTCTGGTTGGTCCCCCGGCCGCCAAGCTGGTCGAGGAGGACCGCACCCGCTGGTTCTACGAGGATCAGTACCCCAACGACTTCGGCGAGCAGGCCTGCCCCGAGCTCCACTTCATGGGTGGGCAGGTCATGAGCGTCGTCTGGTACCCGCCACACGTGATGTCGGACCACATCGAGACCGCGCGTCTCCACAAGGGCGTCCGGCGCACGGCTTCTACCGGCTCCCGGCCAGAGACCTTCACCTACGACGAGGCCCACGATCGGTCGGTCGGGAGGAGCAAGCAGGAGATCACCGCCGCCTTTGGCGAGCCCACCTCCAAGCGGTGGATCGATGGCCGCGAGGTCTGGCAGTACGACGACCTGATCTACGAGCAGGGCGCGAGCATGCTCTTTGCCATCGCCTTCGACGGCGACCAGGTCCTCGATGTCCAGGCGATGCGCTGACTCTCGCGAGGCGATACTCGCTTTCACCAGATAATTCCTGGCTCTCCGCAAGAGCTGGTCTGGCTTAACCATGGTTTTCCGCGGCCTGGAGCTCGCGCCTCGCGACTCCCCAGAAGTCAACTGGCGTTTTGACCAGGTGAGCTACGAGACTCGAGGTAGGGAGCCGAGGTATGCGATCGGCGCAGTCGAAACCGATTCCACAGT
>SBFI01000291.1 GCA_006227875.1 Acidobacteriota bacterium | reverse complement strand
TTCGGGTGGCGACCGAGAACAGCTTCCCCACGGGTGCGGGTCTGGCCTCTTCGGCCTCGGGGTTTGCGGCGCTCACCATGGCTGTCGTTGCGGCCCTGGAGCGCGAGGTTTCAGCGCCGGAGCTCTCGGTGCTGGCAAGGTTGAGCGGCTCAGGGTCGGCTGCCAGGTCGGTCCTGGGTGGATATGTGGAGTGGCCGGCGGGAGGGGGCGATGAAGAGGGTCACGCCGTCGCCATTGCTGGCGCCGACCATTGGCAGCTCAAGGATCTGATCGCCATCCTCGACACCGAGCCGAAATCGGTCTCCTCTCGGCAAGGGCACCGGCTGGCCACCACCAGTCCCTACTTTGCGCCCCGGCTCGAGCTCCTGCCGTCGCGTCTCGACAGAGTCCGGTCGGCCATCCGGGAGAAGAGCTTCGAGCAGTTGGCGCCGGTGGTCGAGGAAGAGGCCATCGATCTGCATCTGATCGCCATGTCGTCGAATCCTCCGATCTTCTACTGGCAGCCCGGTACGCTGGAGGTCCTGGCCACCATCAGACGGCTGCGGAGCGAGGGGCTGGCGGTGTGCGCGACGATGGATGCCGGGGCCAATGTCCACACCATCTGTCTGCCGGAGGACGAAGAGAGGATCGCGGCGGAGCTGGAGGCGATCCCCGCGGTGAGCACCGTGATCCGGGATGGTGTGGGCCAGGGGCCGCAGATTTCCGAGGAGCACCTCTTTTGAAACCACGAGAGCTGACGTTTATCAAGCTGGGTGGGAGTCTGTTGACCGACAAGCGGCAGGCCGGCAGTTTCGATGGGGGCGTGGCCGGCCGTCTCGCCGGTGAGCTCGAGGAGGCCGCACGGTCGAGCCCCGGAAATCTGGTCGTCGGTCATGGCAGCGGCTCTTTTGGTCACGCCACCGCGGACGAGCACCAGATCCATCCGGGCGAGATCCGCGCGGAGCAGCTCCCCGGTGTCGTTGCCACCCAGCAGGCGGCGGCTGCCCTGCACCGGCTGGTGGTGGACTCCCTGCGACGGCAAGGGGCGTTGCCCTTCTCGCTGGCCCCGTCGAGCTTTCTGGTGACGGCAGCCGGTATGCCCGCCGGAGTGACCCTGGAGCCCCTGGAGAGAGCACTCGCCAGTGGCCTGCTGCCGGTCGTCTACGGCGATGTGGTGATGGATCGGGAGTGGGGTGCCAGCATCTGCTCGACGGAAAGGGTGTTTCTGGCGCTCAGCCAAGGGCTCGCGCAGCGGGGCTTCGAGGTGGCGCGGGTGATCTGGATGGGCAGGACCGTCGGCATCTACGACGAAGAGGGCAAGACCATCCCGGTGGTCACCCCCGAGGATTTCGACCGGGTCGCCACGGCGGCGCGGGAGGCCGACGGTTCCGATGTCACCGGTGGGATGCGCCACCGTCTGGAGAGCGCGGTCGAGCTCGCCCGTGCCGGTATCCGCTCCTGGATCGTCGACGGCCAGAGTCCCGGTCTCCTAGGACGTCTCTTGAGTGGCGAAGAGGTACCGGGAACCCGGGTCTCGCCGGCGTAGGGCTTCTTCGACGGGCTGGTAGGATACGCAAACAGATGAGTGGAGAGGCCAAGAGAATAGAGGAGAGCGGGCCTGTGGTCTCGTCCGAGGATCGGTCTGCCGAAGTGGATACGACCAAGCAAGACAAGTTTCTTCAGGACCAGCTGGTCAAGACCAGTCGGACCTTTGCCCTGGCCATCCCGTTGCTGCCCCAGCCGACGGCGCGGGAGGTCACCGTCGCCTATCTCCTCTTCCGCATCGCCGACACCTTCGAGGATGCCAGTGTGCTCTGGCAGCGTCCGCAGCAGATCGCGGCGTTGGATCACTTTGTCGAGCTGTTGCGTGAGCCGTCGGTGGAGAAGGCGGAGGAACTGGCCGCCGGCTGGCTGGCCGACCCGCCGACCGACCACGGTGGTTATCTGGAGCTGTTGGGGAACACGCCACGGGTCTTCGAGGCCTATCTGGGATTCTCCCCGGCGGCACGCGAGATCATCGAGCGACACACTATCCGCACGGCGGAGGGGATGGCATCGGTGGTAGAGCGCACGGGCGACGACGGGGTCCTGCGGCTGGCGGACATCCAGGACCTGCGCGACTACTGCTATATCGTGGCGGGAATCGTCGGCGAGCTGCTGACCGATCTCTTTATTCTCGACAGCACCGCACTCGAGCCGGTAGCGGACTATTTGAGCGAGCGGGCCGCTCTGTTTGGTGAGGGGCTGCAGCTGGTCAATATCCTCAAAGATTCGTCCTCGGACGCGACCGAGGGCCGCAACTACCTGCCGGCGGCCGCGGAGCGGAGCGATGTCTTTGCCCTGGCGCGCCGGGACCTCGAGGCGGCCGCCGAGTACACCCTGGCGGTGCAGAAGGCGGACGGTCCGGAAGGTGTGGTCCTGTTCACCGGTCTGCCTCTCGAGTTGGCCTGGGCGACTCTCGATCGTGTGGAGAGAGACGGCCCGGGGGCAAAGCTGAGCCGCCCCGAGGTCTTCCGCATCCACACCCGACTGACGTCGGCGGTCAAGGCCGGTCGCCCGGCGGTAGTCATTAGATAGTCCTCCATGGTTTGAGAGTCACACCGGTAGTAACAACCTCGACAAAGAACCGTCTGATAATCATGGCGCTTGCTGCGCTGGTTGTCGTGACGGTCACCGGCGATTCTGAATCGGCACAGGGCTGGCGCGGTACCGCCCGCATCAGCGGTGTCGTTCAGGATCTGGATGACCAACCCGTAGTTGGAGCGACCGTCGCCTTGCGCCTGGCCGATGTAGCCCAAGATGGCCCGCAACAGATCGTCACCAATGAGAGTGGTCGCTGGTCTCTGTCCGGGTTGGCGCCGGGGAGATGGGAGATCGTCATCGAAGCCAGCGGGTATATGAAATCCGAGGGATGGATAACGATCCCGGAGTCGGGACTGGTGCCACCGGTAGAGGTCGCGCTCCGGTCTTTGAGAGAGGTCGGCCCGCGGTTCTCCGAGGGTGACCCATCGACAATCCAGCGGTGGCTGGAGAAGGGCAACGAGCTCCTCCAGCAGGGCTACTTCGCGGAGGCCAGACA
>SBFI01000061.1 GCA_006227875.1 Acidobacteriota bacterium | reverse complement strand
CCCCACCCATCGGACCCCGAGATCCACGAGAGCTACGTCAAGGATGCCAGGCGTTACGTGGCGCTGGCCGAAGAGGCAAACGGGCCGATCCCGCGGCCGGTAGATTTCTCCTACATCTGGGGCGAAGCGCTCGAGATCCTGGATCGCATGGCCCCCGATGTGCGGATCGTCAATCTGGAGACCGCGGTCACACGGAGCGACGACCACTGGCCGGGGAAGGGGATCAACTATCGGATGCACCCGCGAAACGTCCCTTGCCTCAGTGCCGCCGGGATCGACTGCTGGGCGCTGGCCAACAACCACATTCTCGACTGGGGTTATCCCGGGCTGTCAGAGACACTTGCCACCCTGAAGGCCGCTGGACTCCGGTTCGCCGGTGCCGGCCGTGATCTCCAGGAGGCCGGGGCGCCGGTGATCCTGGAGCTCCCCGGCAGGGGGCGGGTAATCGTTCTTTCCTGCGGCACGGTGTCGAGCGGTATCGCACCCGAGTGGGCGGCCACCGCCGAGAAAGCGGGTGTCTTCTTTCTGGAGTCTCTGCTCGACGGTGGTGTGGAGAGCATCGCCCGAGGTGTCGCCGAGGTGAAGCAAGACCGGGACATCGTTGTGGTCTCGATCCACTGGGGTGCCAATTGGGGCTATCGCCTGCCACGTTCGCATCAGGACTTCGCTCATCGGCTCATCGATGAAGCAGGGGTCGATGTCATCCACGGTCACTCCTCGCACCATCCGCTGGGAATCGAGATCTACCGGGGCAGACCGATCCTCTACGGCTGTGGTGACCTCCTCAACGACTACGAGGGGATCGGCGGCTACGAGCAGTTCAGGGGAGACCTCTCTTTGATGTACTTACCCGCCCTCGATCCCACCACCGGAGCCCTTTCACGCCTGACCATGGTGCCGCTCCGGATGCATCGCTTCCAGCTGGTGCAGGCCTCGCGGCAGGAAGCCGAGTGGCTCGGGGAGACCCTGAGCCGGGTCTCTCGGCCGTTGGGCTCACGAGTCGAGCTCGACAAAGACGGCAATCTTGCCCTCGGCTGGGAATCGCGGCCGTCGTCTTCCTGACCGGGATCCGAGATACTATGGGCAGAGACTTGCCAGCCTCGGAGACCAGCGATGAGATTGATAACCCGCGGTGATCTTGACGGCCTGACCTGCGCCGTCATCATCAGCCTCAACGAGGATGTCGACGAGATTCTATTGACCCATCCGCAGAAGATCGCCGACGGCCAAGTCGAGATCCGCGACACCGACATCATCGCCAATCTGCCCTTCCAGAAGGGCTGCGCGCTCTGGTTCGACCACCACCAGCACACAACCGCCAAGACACCTACCGAGCCCTTCGAGGGAGCTTTTGGTAGAGCCCCGTCGGCCGCCCGGTTGGCCTACGAATACTACGGCGGCCTGCTGACCATGCCGCAGCTCGAAGAGCTGGTGCACGAGACCGACCGGCTCGACTCCGCCAACCTCACCCTCGACGACATTCTGGATCCACAGGGCTATATCCAGCTCGGCTATACCCTCGATTCTCGAACCGGTCTCGGCAATCTCAACGAGTACTTCATGACCCTGCTCGATCTGCTGGTCACCAATACACCCATCGATCAGATACTCGCTTATCCTGAGGTGGAAGAGAGGTCCGGCCGTCTGGAGATGGAGGACATCGAGCTCCATGCCGCGCTCAAGGTCTACACGGAGATCGACGGCAATGTCGCCCTCACCGACTTTCGGGATCTCGACCCGGTGCCGGTCGGTAACCGTTTTCTGGTCTACGCCATCTATCCCAAGATCAATGTAGAGGTGCGTGTCCAGTGGCGAAAAGACATGAAGATCCCGATGCTGACCCTCGGCCACAGCGTCATCAACCGCACCTGCAAGACCGATGTCGGCGAGCTCGCCAGCCGCTACGGTGGTGGTGGCCACCGCGGCGCCGGCAGCCTGCCGCTCAAAGAAGATCCCGACAAGACCATCGCCGAGATCGTCGCCGACCTCAAAGCCAACGGCTGAGCGGTCGGCCCGAGGAGTGCGCTAATATGGGCTCACGAGGGGTCGCCATATGCCCCAGCTCATCGGTCGCGTGCTCGGGGGGCACTACCGGCTTGTCGACGAGATCGGCGCCGGCGGCATGGGCGTTGTCTATCGCGCCCACGACGAGCGCCTCGAGCGTGATGTCGCGATCAAGGTGCTGCCGGAGGAGCTGGCAGGTGACCCCGATCGCGTCGCCCGCTTCGAGCGCGAAGCCAAGGCGGTTGCCAGGCTCGAGCACCCCAACATCCTCTCCATCCACGACTTCGGCATCGAAGGCAATATCTCGTACGCCGTCATGGAGCTGCTGGAAGGCGAATCGCTTCGTGGGCGACTCTCCGCGGGCGCTCTAGGGTGGCAGGAAGCAGCCGGGGTTGCCATGGCTGTTGCCGAAGGCCTGGCCGCCGCCCACGCCAAGGGTATCGTCCATCGCGATCTCAAGCCCGAGAACATCTTCCTCACCTCCGACGGGCGGGTAAAGATCCTCGACTTCGGGATAGCGCGTCTCCTGCTGCCCGTGGATGAGGGGGCCGAGACCGCGACCCTGCCGTCAATGGGCACGGCAGCCGGCGCCGTTATGGGCACCGTCGGTTACATGTCCCCCGAGCAGGTACGCGGCGAGCCCGCCGACGCAAGATCGGACATCTTCGCCCTCGGCTGTGTGTTGCACGAGATGCTCGCGGGCTGCCGAGCGTTCGCCACCGGCTCCGCAGCGGGCACGCTGGCGGCGGTCCTCACGGACAAGCCGCCACCGATCGCCGGCGCCGCCCCCGAGGTCGCTCGTCTCATCGAGCGCTGCCTGCGCAAGGAGGCTGGTGACCGGTTCCACTCAGCAGCCGAACTCAAGTCGGCCATCGGGGCGTCTCTCACCCCTACCTCCGGGCGCGATCGGCCCTCGATCGCGGTCTTCCCCTTCGTCAACATGTCCGGCGCCAAGGAGGACGACTACCTCTGCGAGGGGTTGGCGGAGGAGATCATCAATCTGCTCACCCGGATTCCCGGGTTGAGGGTGATCGCCCGCACCTCCGCCTTCGCCGTCGGCCGCATGGAGCTCGATGTGCGTGAGGCCGGCACGCGGCTGGATGTCGAGAGTATTCTCGAAGGGAGCGTGCGGCGAGCCGGTCCGCGTGTGCGCGTCACCGCCCAGCTCGTCACCACCAGCGACGGCAGCCATCTGTGGAGCGAAAACTTCGATCACGAGCTGACCGACGTGCTGGCTCTGGAGGACGAGATTGCAGCTGCGATCGCCGAGCGGCTGCGGGTCGGGCTGAAGAAGGAGGAGCGCGATCAACGGCCGCGAGAGGTCGACGTCGAGGCGCACACCCTCTTCCTCGAAGGCCGCTACTACTTTGCCAGGGGAACACCGGAGGCCCTGGCCCAGGCGAAGGCCCGCTTCGAGAGCGCCATCGAGCGTGACCCCGATTTCGCGCTCGCCTTCGATTCGCTCGCAGAGCTCTACTGGTATCTCGGGCTCTTCGGCCAGTTACCCCCGCAGGAGGCCTTCTCACAAAGCACCTGGTACGCCATGCGTGCTCTCGAGCTCGACGACACCCTGGCCGAGACCCATGCTCTGCTGGGCATGCTCCGCAAAGAGCTCGACTACAACTGGCCGGAAGTCGAGCGTGAAAACCGCCGCGCCCGCGAGCTCAATCCACACTCGCCCTTGGTGCACCTGCGCTATGCGATCAGCGGCCTTCTGCCCCTAGCCCGGATCGATGAGGCGATAGCCGAGGTCGAAGCCACGCTCAACAAAGACCCGCTGTCATTGTTCGTCCGCTGGTGGCTGGCCGCCATGGTCTACCTCGGGCGCTACTGGGAGCGCATGCTCGACGAGGGGCGACACATGGTCGCGCTCGACCCGACTCACTTTCTCGGTCATTGGGTCGTCGGCATGGCCAGCATCGAAAGCGGGGCGCCCGACGAGGCGGTGACGGCGCTCGAGAAAGCGCACGAGCTTTCGGGCGGCATTCCTTTCACCCTCGGTTTCCTGGCCTATGTCTATGGGCGTGCGGGACGGAGCGACGACGCCCGCAAGCTGCTCGAGCCGACGGAGAGGGCGGCAGCGGAGGCCTACATTCCCCCATCCACGCTCGCGCTCGGCTACGTCGGTCTCGATGACTGGAACGCCGCGTTCGATTGGTGGAATCGGGCGATCGAGGTTCGTGACCCGTTTATCATGCCGATCAAGACCTACTCGTTCTTCGATCCGGTGCGTCGCGATCCCCGCTATCTGACCATGCTGCGCCGCATGAAACTCTCCGACGGCTGACCACCCGCCGCAGGGCCCCTGCCGTGTTAGGCTTTCCTCAACAACCCCGAGGAGGTCCAAAATGCGTGCAATTCGTTGTCTCGTGGTAACCGTTCTTGTGTTTGCCGTGGCGGCGGCCGCGCCGGCCGGTGAGAACGAGAAACTGATGAAGGAGGTCGAGGCGATCGGCGACGCCCTGGCCAAGGCGATGCTCGAGGACGACGTCGAGACCATGTTCGCAATGTATGTCGAGGACGCCATTTCGCTGCCCAACTTCAGCCCGCGGATGGATGGCATCGAGGCGTTCAGGAAGAGCCACGACGAGATGGCGGGCGCCGGTATGAAGATCTTGTCGTTCACCAACGAGCCGACCGATGTCTGGAAAGCCGGAGATCAAGTGATCGAGATAGGCAAGTACACGATCTCTCTGGAGATGCCGGGCGCGCCTGCGGCTATCGACGACGTAGGGAAGTACATGACGGTCTATGTCCGACAGGCGGACGGGTCTCTCAAGATCAAGGCCGAGACCTGGAACACCGACATGAACCCGATGGAGATGGGGGCACCCGGACAGGAGTAGAGCCTCTGGCGGCCGTCCACCATACCCACTTCGGGACCGTGGCGCGGTAAGCGGCACCCGAGTACTCGAGGCCTGTGTTCCTCAACTACTCGGTCTTGGTGAACCCCGTCGGTGGCTCGTAGGTCCCGGGCGGCGGCTCCTCCTGACTGACCGCGATCAGCTGTTGCCACGAGAGGATCGGCCCAATTCGATACTCCTGACGCACCGGGTAGCCGTCGATGTCGAGAAAGCTCCGCATCCAGTCGGTCCCCTGCGACTCGGCCATCGACTCGATAAAGGCCCGGTAGGCCCCCATATCGACATCGACGGCATCGCTGACCCAGAGGACGACCTCCGCCCTCTCGTCGCCCATATCGATGGTCATGTCGTAGCGGACCGTCACCCAGGAACCGATCTTCTTGGTCTCGCTCGACTTGACCAGCTTGGCGCTTACCGGTGCGGCCGACTCGGCTTCAGTGCCCTCCATCTCGATGACCGAGTAGGTCTTGGTGGCATTATTGACAAAGTAGGCTTCGCCCCGGTCCAGCCGGCTGATGAGGCCGCCCACGCCGATCCTCGGCAAACCAATAGGTCACTGTTGTCGGCTCTTGGTTGGCCAGGGCCTCGCGCATGGCCTCCGGCAGCTCGGCGCCGTCACCGGCAATGCCGCCCCCCTCTTCCACGGTGAGCCGCGAATCGGCCAGCCCACCGAAGGCAACAACGAACAGGGTTACAAACAAAATCGATCGAGCAGCGATCTGGCGCAATTCGTCCTCCTTTGCCGCCATAGGTGCACGGCCAGTCCAGGGGGAATCGAACACTATATCGTCATTGCGCGGGCGGCGTTACAGCCGCTAGAAACGATCTGGATGACGAGCCGCGGCGGTAACTCGGCTCAAAAGCTCAGTCTCTTGCGCGTGAAACGACCATTGCATCCGAGCCATCGCGACCGCCGTCGAGCTCCGCGTTGCTCATCTTCCAGTTGCGGGGCGCCAGCAGCAGGAGGAAACCGCGGGTGACATAGCCGACGTCTTTTGTCACCGATCGCGAGCCAGTGTAAAGCGCCGCCGCGGCGGCGACATCGTCGGCATCCATACGCCCGCCGCGGCGCAGCCATTCCAACTGCGCCAATCCGAAGAGACCGGGCGGCACTTCGAGCCACCGGTCGACCAGGGCCGGATCGAAAACCGCCGCTCTTGTCTCGTCGAGGGGCGGGTTACCCACCAACGAAAGACGGCCGCGCGCCACATCCACCAGACGCGATATCCAGCGGAGGACGGGCACGTCGATGTCGAGCTCGGCGAGGTCCATCGCCACACGCTCCACACCTCCGTCGACGCTGTACCGCACCCGGTGGCTCACCACCCGCCGACACCTCCAGCGGGGCCGGCGCGCCGCCAACCACCCGAGGGCAATAAGGGGCAAGGAGAACAGCGCCAGTGCCAATCCGAGACCGCGGTTGAGCCATGAGGCAATCCGTGGACCGATCACCGGTTGACTGATGTCCGCCAGCAGTAGATCGTCGCCAATCATTGCCACGGAACCGTCGTCGGCCCGGATAATGGCCCGCCCGTCGAGCACTACGCCGTCGGCCTCGAGCAGCCTGCCGACGTAGGTATCGGGCATGACCACTGTGTGTCGCAGCACGGCATCGGCGTCTACCAGACTGCGCGACCCCACAGCCACCGCGGGTCCGAGGGCCGCGCGGTGCGACACCCGGGCTTCGGCTGCGGCAATAACCGGTCCCTCGGCAACCGAGCTCATCGAAAACCTGCTGCCCCGAGCCACTGTCACACCCGGCGCAACCTCGAAACCCGGCACGACCACACCTCGGTCGTCGTCCAGAAGATCCATATGGACCCGGTGAAAGGCCGCGGCCGAGTCGATCCGCCAACATGTCGGGCGTTTCCAGCCGTCGCCCGTGTCGAGCAACTCACTGTGCTCGAGGCGATCGCGAAGATCGTCGGCCAGTCGCACCAGAACCCAGCCGCTGTTGTCCATCCACCCGTGTTCGGGAATGCCGCCCTCTCCTTCGTCTACCGGCGGCACGATCGTGTCGCCGGCAAGAACCAGGACCGTCTCATCGACGATACCGGCCCGCTCGAGCTGCGCGGCCACCTTCAACCCGGGTGTCACCGAACGTACCTCGACCTCGAGACCCCACCGTCGACCGTCGCCTATCGCATCCCGAACCTGTTCGGGCCGATCGTCCGAGAGCACGATGACCTTCGCCACACCCAGCGACGAGGCCAGGTCGAGCTGCAAGGCAACGAGGGCTTTGCCGCAGACGGGCAACAGTGGAAGCGGCCGCCGGCGCAACAATGGCTCGAGCGAAGCCGCTGCCGAGACGGCAGGGATGACAAGCTTGTTCATGGTGTTTCTCCAGCCACACAGTGGGAGCCGTTCAAGCTGCGGTGGAGCAGACGGATGCGAAGAAGATCGCGCAGCATACGCCACGAGTCGCGTACCGCCCTCACCTTGGTCCCGGGCGCATCCACCCACCGCACCGGCACCTCGACCACCGCAAGCCCGAGACGGCGCGCCAGGAAAAGGTGCTCGACGTCGAACGAAAACCCGTTCATCTGCTGCAGTGCCGCCAGTCGGCTTGCACTGCTGCGCGTGTAGCACTTGAAACCACACTGGCTGTCGTGGATGCCGGGCACCGCCAGGGTCCGCACCAGGAACGCGAAGAACCAGCCCATGACGCGGCGGTGGAAAGGCTGCGGCTCCACATCGCTGGTCGGCATGCGCCGCGACCCGATGACCATGTCGGCGCCTTCGGCAATCTCGGCCAACAGCTTTTCTATCTCCGAGATCGGCGTCGAGAGGTCGGCGTCGGTGAACAGCACCCAGCGGCCACGCGCGAGCTCGAGCCCGCGTCGCACTGCGGCACCCTTGCCGCGGTTGGTAACGTCGGTGGTAATCCGCGATGTCTCCTGCTCCTTCATCTCGCTGCCGTAGATGTCGATCGTCTTGACTACCTCGAGAGTCAGATCGCGAGAGCCGTCGTCAACGACGATGACCTCGGATCGAATCGGCTGCTGATGCAGGTAGTCTTTGACTGCCAGCAGGGTATCGGCGATCCGCGCCTCCTCGTTGTACGCCGGAATAACCACCGACAGATCGATTTCCTTGTCACTCATGGTCTTCTCCATCACTCAGTAGGCGCCTTTACCGAGCAGGACCGCTGGCACGGTGCGCGCCAGAATCACCAGGTCCTGCCACAGCGAGCGGGTTTCGATGTACTCCACGTCCAAGGACACCTGACGTTCAAAGGGGATATCGCTGCGCCCCGACACCTGCCACAAACAGGTAAGTCCGGGCCGCGCCTCGAGCCGCCGGCGATCCGCCGGTGTGTACTCCGCCACCTCGGACGGCACCGGCGGCCGGGGCCCAACGATCGACATCTCGCCTCGCACGACGTTGATCACTTGCGGCAGCTCGTCCAGGGACAGCTTGCGCAGGATACGACCGACCCGGGTAATCCTCGGATCGCGCTTCATCTTGAAGATCACGCCGCCGGCCTCGTTGTGCTTTATGAGCTGCTCTTTCAACTTCTCGGCGTCGGTTCGCATAGTGCGGAATTTGTACATGGTGAAGAGCCGGCCGTTGCGGCCGACCCTGATCTGGTTGAACAGCACCGGACCCGGCGAGTCCAGTTTGATCACTGCTGCCAGCAGGGCGAAGACGGGCAATGAAGCAAGCAGTAGGACACACCCCCCGACGAGATCGAAGACCTGCTTGACCGCCCGGGAGCCGCCTATGACCACCAGCCACGCCCACTTCTTTGCCAACAATCGGGCTCGGTGCTTCCCGGTTGAGCTTTGCAGGTGCTTTTCCAGTGTGCTGATCAGTTCGTCCACGTCGGCGGTCCTCCCTCTCTCTCATGGGTTTCCGGAGGGGGCCGGATTGATACATCGATGGCCGCACTCCCTGGGTCAACCGGCAACGGCAGGCGGCGGCAACGGCGCGCCGCCACGGACTTGCCGAGTCCGAGACTCGTCTTAGTTCCCAAAGAAGAGGTTGTCGACCGACTGGTAGGTCAACAGCAGCGAGAGAATGTCCCGTGTGGCATCACCCAGGTCAGCGAGCCGGCTTCGCGGCACGTAAACCACGTCGCCGACTTGGAGCTCCATATCGTCGGCCTTGCCCTGGACGATCTCTTTGACGTCCACCGGTATGAGGTGTCTGTCGTCGGTAGTCAGGCCGCGAAGCACCACCACGTCGCGCAGGCGTGCGGTCGACCGGAAACCACCCGCCTCGGCGACCGCCTGCAACAGAGTCACCCGTCCCCGAAAGCCAAACGCCCGCGGGTCGAAGACCTCGCCGAGCACGTAGACCTCCTGCTCTAGGGCAGAAGGAATATAGATGTAGTCGCCGTCTTCAACAGCGATGTTGTGGTACGGGTCTCCACCGCGGATCGCCAGCTCGAAGCTCACTGGGACCACCTTTTCGCGCCGCATCATAAAGGCATTCTTGAGATCTGCGAGCTCGATGGTCGAACCCTCGTACTGGCCCGAGGACAGGCCCTGGCCCATGGCCACCGCATCAAGCAGGGTCGTTCCGCCTTCGATCGGGTACAAACCGGGTCGTACGACCTTGCCGAGGATGGTGAAGCGAGCTTCTCTGGCTTTCTTCACGATCACGTCAACCTGCGGGTAGCGCATGTACCGGAGCAGATCCTCTTCGAGTTGAGCGCGCAACCTCTCGGGTGTCAGACCCTCGGCTTCCACGTCGCCTACCAGACGGTAAGAGATCTTGCCGTCGGGGCGGACGGGGATCTCCTTCCGCATGTCGGGGTGCCCGAAGACCATGATGTCGAGCGTGTCGCCGGCGGCGATCCGGTACTCGACCGCGCCGGGCCCCGTCGCCGCCTCCAACGACTCCCAACGCGGAATAGCCGCTGCGGCACCCGGCTGCAACGTAGCTTCAGCAACCGGCTGCGGTTTCTCTGGCGGTACCTCGGACGCCGACGAGCTGCTGGCGCAGATTACGCCGATAGCGAATAGCAGGATCCAGTTCATTTTAGGTCGCATTGACAATACCTCTTGCCACCTCACGCCAGCGAAAACTGTGAACCGAAAACCGCTGCGTGTAGGAGGGTGGCACTTTGTTGAGTAGCACGCCCAGGACTTTTGCGCCGGTCGACTGCAGCCTGCGGAGGGCCTCACGATGGGCGGCCCGCGGCATCGAAAACGCCTCGGCCACCAGAACCACAGAGTCCACGTGGGGTGCCACGAGCATCGGATCAGCGGAGGCAAGCAGCGGTGCGGTGTCGACCACCACGAGATCGAATCGCTGGCGCAAATTGTCCAGGAGACCAGCGAGGCCGCCGGTGTCAAATAGCTCCGGTGGCGCCGCGCCCGACCCGACCGGCAGCCACATCAGGCCCGGCCACCCGGTCTCGATCAATGCTTCCTCGACTGTCTCCACACCGCGCAGCACCGCCGCCAGACCTCCGGAGCCAAGCTCGACGCCGAAGGGCGGGGCCAGCTCCCGCAGGTTTGGTTTGCGCAGGTCCGCGTCGACGACACACACCTTCAGACCACGCGCCGCTGCCATACGTGCCACGTTGACAGCCGTGGTGGTTCGACCTTCATAATGGTCGGCGCTGGCTACCATCAAGATCCATCCTGCGCCCAGATTGCGTTCGAGGAGCAGGCTGCTCGCGATCTGGCGGTAGATTTCCACCGTCACGCCGCCATCCAGGCCGCGCACGAGCACCCCATCAGGGGGCAGAAGCGGCACTTCTCCGAGACCGGGGATCGCAAGTGCCCTCTCGGCATCGTCGAGTGTTTTGAGGGAAGTATCCGCGACCTCGAGCCCCAGGGCGACCGCCAACGCCAGACCGAGGCCGAGCAGGAGACCGGCCGCGAACACCAACTTCGCCTTCGACGGCAGCGGGTAATTAGGCACCTTTGCGAGCTGGGTTATCGAGAGGTTGGCTGCCGTCGAGTCGCGGATGATCCGCACCTCCTCCACCCTCTTGGCGAGGTTGACCTCCACCTGCCGCAAGGTCTCCAGCCGATGCGAGAGGTCCGCGAACTGGCGCTCGAGCTCGGGCAGGGTCAGCAGCCTTTCACGCATCTGCTCGACGACCTGTTCGTACCCCTCTGCCCGCGCCATCCGGGAAACCGCCTCGACCCGGCGGTCGACCAATATCTGCTCGAGCGCGTCCACCACCGGGTTGCGCGAGATCGTGCTTTCGTTGAGGTCGTCCTCGACACCGCGGCGAACCAGGTCCTGGACCAGAGCAATCTCGTCCCGGAGCTCCTTTACTGTCGCTGTCTCCTCGGTGTAGACCGACATCGCGGCGGCAAACTCGGCTTCGAGCTCCACCAGACGGGCTTGCACCGGTCGCCTGATGTATACCGACCCGACAACGGTGGGCTGCTGCGCGGCAAGCTCGGCCTGGGCCAGCTCAACCGCCCGCTGCGCCATCTCGGCGTCGAGCCGTTCCTTCCTCGCCATCGCGTCAAACTCGGATATCTGCTGCAGCAGTCGGCCGGCCGAGTCCGACAGCTCGACAACCCCTTGCTCCTCCTGGAAACTCACGAAGTCGTCCTCGAACTGGCCGATGCGCGCGCCGACCATTTCGAGCTCGGCACTGAGATACTCGTGGGCCTGTGTCGCTTCGAGCTTCTGCAGGCGGTCGACATGCTCCACGTATATCTCGACCAGGGCGTTTACCAGAGCCACCGCCTCTCTGGGCTCCGGCCAGTCCATGATGACCTCTATGATGTCGGTGTCTTTTGGGTTTTCGACGAGGATCGACCGCGACAGCTCGCTGGTGTCGACGGACTCCATGCCGGCTTCTATTTTCGCTTGCTCGAGGTTCTCGGTCGCCTTGACCAACCGCAGGAGCGTCGGCAGGGTGTAGGTCTGCAGCTTGACGATGGGCTGGTTGCTGCCGGTGACCAGGAACTCCTTCTGCTCGCTCTTGCGGAGCACCGTGGCAAAGACCCGCCAGTTGTGGTCGCGGACCGCGAGGGCCACCACCAGCGAGATCACGGCTGCGGCGGCGAAAATGCCGGCGATGAGGAGTTTGCGACGGCGAAGGCCCACCAGGACGACCGCCAGGTCGATTGGCAGACCGGGGCCACCTTGATCTTCCTCGCCGCCCCCACCAGTCTCCACCACTACCTGCGGGACCATGGGTTCGCCCCCGTCGGTGGATCTCGGGTCTCGACGTCTCTCGTGGTCAGGTGGCTCGTCACCCACGCGATCGCGGACCCTGAAGTCGTCGCCGTTACGCTCGCTCATGCCGCACCCCCCCGATCGCTGACACTCAATATCGGTAACATCGTTTCGCGTCGTAATCTCATCGCTCATCCCTCAGCGGCGAGAGGGACCCGTAGCGGTAGAGCCGCAGCCGGTCTCCTGCCGTCTGAACAAATTCGAAGTGGGCCGCTACGGTTTCACGTACCGCATTCGACCAATTACTGTGTGCGCCCCTCGACGCCTCCAGGTCCTCGTCCGCCAACACCCACAGCACAGTGCCGTTCTGGAGGTCCGACAGCAGCCTCGACTCGTCCCAGAGCCCGACGTTTGCCAGGCTGGCGAAAATAGCCGGGTCGTTGAGGTAAGGTCGGGCACCGATTCTCAGGGCGGTGACGATCTCCATGGTCAAAATGGTTTCGTCTTCTCCCACCTGCGCTGCCACGGCGGCCTCCGTTTGTTGCCGCAGGTCGCGGCCGCGCCACTCCTGCACGACCCGGGGCAGGGTCCAGAGCAGCGACGACGCCAGCATGGCCAAGCCGATGGCGGCAGCGGTCCCCATCACGCGGCGATCGTCGGCGCGGAGGGCCCGATGCCAGGCAAAGGCAAGGACCGGTCCCACCATCAACCCAGGCTCGATAAAGTAGTTGAAGTTTGCGCCCACACGACCGACCGTGGCGAGCGCGAATAGCAGCGCCACCAGCATGTAGCCCGCCGTCAACCGAGCTGCCGGAGAGCGGTCGGTCAGCATCGACACCGCGACACCCGCACCGAGGGCAACAAGGCCGCCGCTGAAGCCGTACTGCGCCGCCCGGATCAATCCACCAACGGCAAAAGGCAGCGCGTTGAAGCCGAACACCGAACGCACGAATGCGCCGTCGGTCAGCATCTGGAGGACAACCAGCGTCACCCCCCCCAGCATTAGACAGCCGACCGAGATGATGACCACGTCGCGCCAGCGTCGGCGGAACAGCAGCCAGACAAAGAGCACCAAGGCGCCTGCGATAGCAGTCGGCTTGGTGTAGACGGCGATGACGAAGAACAACGGCGCCAGGTAAACCCGACGGCCGCCTGAAGCACCGGCAACAAGACCCCACAAACCACAGGCGATGGCAAAGGTGTCGACCCGGTACTGAGCTCCGAAGACCACCACCGGCAGCAACCCGACGGGCAGCAGCACCCCGAGGAGAGCTGCCACACGGTCGAGACCCAGGAGCCGCCGCTGCAGCTGCCAGCTTGCCGCCAGCGCCAGTAACAGTGAAAGGACAGTCAGCAGCCGACCCGGGATCAGGCTCGCCCCGCCACCCATGACCGACGCCACCAAAGCGCCGAGGGAGTAGTAGACGGGCCCGTAGAGGTTGATGCTGTATGGTGGCTCCAGCCACCGGTCGCGGTCGTACAGAGAACGTCCCTCGAGGATGTCCTGCTGGCCGGCGAGCACGACTCCTTCGACGTAATCGCCTGGGAGATCGCGGACGATCATGTCCGCCATGTTGGCGATGCCGATTGCGGCCGCGAGCAGCACCCCAACCCACAATGCGACCTTTAAGATGAGCTCGATCCGTGTCATGGTTTTGCCCTTTCGTGCAGGCTAGCGTACAGCTTCTCGAGCCGATCGACGACCGCAGTCCAGCTATAGTGCTCGACAACTCGCCGCTTCCCGGCCTCGCCCATGGCGCGAGCGAGAGAAGGGTCGGCTGTGAGACCGGAGACCGCCTCGGCCAATCGCGCTGCGTCACCCGACGGCGCGAGGTACCCATCCTCACCGTGGCGTACCAGCTCGGCAAG
>SBFI01000462.1 GCA_006227875.1 Acidobacteriota bacterium | reverse complement strand
CGCCCCTCTTGTCTTCGATCTCGAACTCGAAGAGCGCGTCGGTTTGCGGGGGATTCTCCAGCTCCTCCTCTATATCGAAATCCTCCGGCTCGAGGGCGAGCACCCAGGTCTTCGACTCGTAGATGCTCATCTCGGCCGGACCGGTGGCCGTCCCCCAATGGATAAAGCCGCGGGTTGGTGTGTAGCTCAAAACTCGCAACGGCTCGTGCTCGACAAAGGGGCGTGGGAGTCCACCTCCCGCCGGGATCGTCTGGCGAAAGCCCAATGGCACGGCGCCGTAGTAGATCCCTCTGAGCGGCGTTGGATCGTTGGCCTCGATCGCCCACAGCACCTCGCCGCTGCTGGATCTCACTTCAATGTGCAGCAGATCATTAGGGCCGGAGGCCGATAACAGCGGTCTCTCTCTCGCACATGCCACCCCTATGACCGTCACCAGCAGGCCTGTGAGCAACCACGCTTCCACCGCACGATGAGATGACATCCGTAACCGAACTCTACACCGGCGGCTATCGCTATTCGAGACCGAACTTCACCGTAAGGTTGAAGTAGACCCTTACCGGTTTGCCCCTCAGGGTGGCGGGCTCGAACCGCCAGCGCTCGACGGCTGCCACCGCCGACTCGGTCAGCCCTAACGGCAGGCCTTTCAGTACCTCGACTTCACCGACCTGGCCCTGCCTGTCGATGACGGCCTGGAGGATCACGATCCCTTCGAGACCGGCCCGGCGGGCGAGCTCGTTGTACTGCGGCTTGGGAAAGAAGATCTTGACCGGCTTGGTGACCTCACCCCCAACAGGGATCGCGATGTCCGACTCGAAGGGCGGGGGTGCGGAGGGAAAGTCGAAGACGAGTCCGCTATCGGACAGCTCGACCGCGGGCTCGAGCTGCTCGGTCCAGATCGGCTCGGGATCGTCCGGTGTCGGATCGGGGACAAAGACCTTCCTCTCCCGCCGTTGAGGTCTGACCGGCTCGGGCTGGGGCTCGGGCGGCAGCATGCGTGGTGTCTGCAGCACGAATATCTTGGGCTTATGAGTCACATCGTCCGCAGCGACGGCCAGCTCGGGGAGCTTTAGCGACAGCAGCACCGCGTGCACGAGCAGGGCTGCGATCGCGGCCCGCCGTATCGTCTTGCGGTCTTCGGCTTCCTCCCAGGCAAAGCTCTGGAGCTCGTCAGTGGCCGAGTCCTCGAATAGATCTCCACACGTCATGGCACACCTCCCGACCGATTGCCTTCCTGCTGTCCTATTGGACCCGGCAGGCAGGCCGCGAGTTCCCGGTGTAGGGGCGGGGGAATCCCCAAGCCCTCAAGCCCCCAAGCCCTTCCTCGTAGCTGCGCAGGCGGGTATTTGGGTCGAGATGAGCCGTTTTCTGCTCGGAGTCTGAGCGGGGGGTTAAAAGAGGCCGCCGGTGCGGATGCCGGCGCCAAAGGCGACAAAGAGCACGGAGATCAGAGTCACGGCCACGATGTGGAGGGCGAGGCTGGTCAGGTTCGCGGTCGAGAGTTTGGGGATGATGCGCAGACGCGCGTCCAACGCCAGGCCGAGGGTAAGCACCAGCAGGACCAGTTTGACAAAGATGTGGGTGGCCACGTGGGTCTCGAAGGAGAACCACTTGGAGATGTCGGGAAGATAGGCGTAGGCCAGGGTGAGGCCGGTTATGACCTGGAGGATCAGCGCCGGGATACCGATGCGCTCGAATTTGGCTTCGAAGGCTTCGATGATCGCGGGGTCCTTCTTTCGCAGAGCTTGAGGGAGAAACCCGATGGCCAGGATCAGGTGGCCACCGGTCCAGATGGTGGCGCCGAGGAGGTGGACGATGAGAGTTAGTTTGATCATTCGATGTCCTCCATTAGCCTAGTGCCTGGGGGCTTGGGGGCCACCACCCGCCCCGGCCGCTTCAAGACCCCAGGACCTCAAGCCCTCAAGCCCTCAAGCCCCTCTTCCCTCACCATTCCCGCGGCCACCTCCCTCTCCGGTTCCTCCACCTCTTCCTCCACCGGCTTCGGCACCGCCTCGGGCTCGGTGCGCTTCCGCCGCGCTCGCCACTCTCGTACCTGGAGCAGGAGATCGTAGAGCACCGGCAGCAATATGAGGGTGAGAAAGGTGGCGAAGGCGAGACCAAAGATCACGGCCACCCCCATCGACTGCCACCACTGACTGCTCTCGCCGCCGCTCGAGAAGTGGAGCGCGCGGAAGTCGAACTCGTAGCCGGTCGACAGCGGAATCAGACCGAGGATGGTGGTGATGGCGGTCAGCAGCACCGGTCGCATCCGGCGCAGGCCCGTCTGCACCACGACCTCACGCCGCGGCAGACCTGTGGCATTGAGCTTCTCGCCGTAGTCGAGCAACACGATGGCGTTGTTGACCACGATCCCGGCCAACGAGATGACACCGAGGCCGGTCATGATGATGCCAAAGGGCATGCCGGTCACCAACAGCCCCACCAGTACACCGATCATCGACATGATGACCGTGGTGATGACGATCGCCGGCAGCGCCAGCGAGTCGAACTTTGCCACCATCAATCCCAGCACCAGCAGCACACCGTAGAGGAAAGCGGTGGACAGAAATTCCTTGGCCTCCTCCTCGTCCTCGCTCTGGCCGGCAAAGGTCATCGAGTAGCCCGGCGGCAGCAGATCGGAAATCGCCTCGATCCGCTCCTGGGCCGCCACACGCACCGGCTCCGCCATGGTTGGGGTCGTGACCTTGCCGGAGACGGTCACCACCCGTTTCTGGTCCTTATGGCGGATGGCGGTCAGCGCTTTGGACTGCTCGAGGGTCGCCACCGCGGAGATGGGGATCTGCTTGCCGTCTGCCACCACCGCCAACCGCGCCAGATCGTCGAGCGAGGCGCGTGAGCCCTCCTGCAGCCTGACGGTGATATCGATGTCCTCGTCGCCATGGCGAAAGGTCGAGGCCTCGGTGCCGTTGACGGCCGTGCGGATGGTCGAGGCCACGGTAGCCGTGGTCAGCCCCAACCGCGCCGCCTGGGTGCGGTCGAGGTGAACCACGAGCTCGGGTCGCGCAAGGTCGAAGTCGTCGTCCAACGAGACCAGGCCTTCGATATC
>SBFI01000263.1 GCA_006227875.1 Acidobacteriota bacterium | reverse complement strand
CACCAGATACAGAAATACCGGAGCCCGGCACCCTGGCGCTATTCGGCCTTGGCCTCCTCGGCCTGAGCTTTGCGAGGCGCAGGCGAACCTGACAACCAACAAGAACTCAATCCTGAACACTAGCCCCGCTTCGGCGGGGTTTTCTTTTGACCTCCCGCGACTTCACCACCCGGCTCCGATCCACCTCCAGCACCTCGGTATAGCCGACCACCCGGCCTTGCCGGCCGAGCCTGGGTAACTTGTCGCCTACCTGTGGGGGGAAGCCGCCTGGATAACGTAAATTTTCTTTTGCACATTTGAGGAGGCGGTGGTCTCGGTCTGGTTAAATTGAAGTTGCGACACACCAACAACCAGACGCTAGGAGAGACCACCATGAGTGACGATAGCACGAAGCCCTTGAGCAAGGTGATCCGGATCGACGAGAGCGAGATCCGGGGCCATCTGGACGAGCTGGTGCGGGGGACGGTCGAAGAGACGCTCAACGCCTTGCTGGAGGCCGAGGCCGACGAGATGTGCCAGGCCCAGCGCTACGAACGCTCGCCCGACCGGATCGACGTTCGAGCCGGCCACTACCGGCGCAAGCTGCAGACCAAGGCGGGTGAGATTGAGGTCAAGATGCCGAAGCTGAGGCGCCAGACCTTCGAGACGGCGATTATCGAGCGTTATCGGCGGCGGGATATCTCGGTCGAAGAGGCGATCGTGCAGATGTACCTGGCCGGGGTGTCAGTCAGGCGGGTCGAGGACATCACCGAGGCGCTGTGGGGCACCCGGGTCTCCTCCGGCACCGTCTCCAAGCTCAACCAGAAGGTCTACAAGCACATCGAGCGCTGGCGCAACCAGGCGTTGGAGGGTGAGTTCCCGTATATCTATCTCGACGGGATCATCTTGAAGCGCAGCTGGGGTGGCGAGGTGAAGAACGTCTCGGTGCTGGTGGCGATCGGTGTGGGATCAGACGGTTACCGGCGCATCCTCGGCGTGTGCGAAGGCCACAAGGAGGACAAGGCCGGGTGGCTGGGTTTTTTGAAGCACCTGAGGAGCCGCGGCCTGAAGGGCGTACGGCTGGTGATCTCGGACGCCTGTCTGGGCTTGGTCGAGGCGCTCGCTGAGACCTATCCGGAGACCGACTGGCAGCGCTGTGTGGTCCACTACTATCGCAACATCTTCTCGCACGTGCCGAACACCCGGGTGCGCGAGGTGGCGGCGATGCTGAAGGCCATTCACGCCCAGGAGAACCGGGAGGCGGCCGAAGCCAAGGCCCGGGATGTCGTGGCCAAGCTCAAGGCCATGAAGTTACGCACCGCGGCCGGTCTGGTCGAGGATCACATCGCCGAGACGCTGGCCTATTATGCCTATCCGTCGGAGCACTGGCTCAAGATCAAGACCAACAACCCGATGGAGCGCTTGCTGAAGGAGGCGCGCCGACGGACCAAGGTGGTCGGTGCATTCCCAGACGGCAAGTCGGCGTTGATGCTCGTGGCGGCCCGGCTGCGTCATGTCTCGGCAACGAGCTGGGGCTTACGCAAGTACATGAACATGAGGCTGCTCGAGATGCAGGAGAGACAGGCCGTCTCGGCGGCATGAGAAAGCAGGCCGAAACCACCGCCCAAATCAGAAGTGCGAAAGATTTTTGACACTACCAGGAGCCTGTAAGGAATTTTGTGTTTGTGAGCCATACGATGCACTCTTTGGAAGGAGAGACGTATGGCCAAGAAGAAGAAAGACGATGGGATCCCGCGAGAGCTTCTGGACAAGCTGATCGCGGAGCGCGGTGCCTTGGGTGCCGCGGATTTCGAGAGCTTGGCGGCGGAGCTGAAGAAGGCGCTGGCCGAACGCATGCTGGGTGCCGAGATGGCGGTTCATTTGTCCTCGGCGGCCGAGCAAGCCTCCGGCAACCACCGCAACGGTACGAGCCCGAAGACCGTGGATACGGGCTCGGAGCGCGTGGTGTTGGATATTCCCCGCGACCGCCAGGGCCGCTTCGACCCGGTGCTGATCGGCAAGTACCAGCGGCGTTTCCCGGGCTTCGACGAGAAGATCATCGCGATGTACGCCCGTGGCATGAGCACGCGCGATATTCAGGCGCACATCGAGGAGATTTACGGTATCGAGGTCTCGCCGGCCCTGGTATCGGCGGTCACCGATGCGGTCCTCGAGGAAGTGAAGGCCTGGCAGAGCCGCCCCCTGGAGCCGACGTATGCGATCGTGTATTTCGATGCCCTCAGGGTGAAGATCCGCGACGAGGGCCTGGTGCGCAACAAGGCGGTGTATCTGGCGATCGGCATCACCTGCTCGGGCGACAAGGAGATCCTGGGCCTCTGGATCGAGCAGACCGAGGGTGCCAAGTTCTGGCTCAGGGTGATGAACGAGCTCAGGGCTCGTGGCGCCGGCGATCTGCTGATCGCTGTGGTCGACGGTCTGAAGGGCTTTCCCGAGGCGATTACCAGCGTGTTCCCGGATTGCGTGGTTCAGACCTGCATCGTGCACCTGATCCGTTACTCGATGCAGTTTGCCTCGTGGAAAGAAAGGAAAGCGCTCGCCAAGGCCCTCAAGCCGATTTACTCGGCCGCCAGTGCCGAGGCCGCAGCCGCCGAGCTCGACGCCTTCGAGGACGGCCCGTGGGGCGCAAAATACCCGGCCGTGACGGCAAGTTGGCGCCGTCGCTGGGAGGCAGTGATTCCGTTTTTCGCGTTCTCGCCGGAAGTGCGTCGGATCATCTACACGACCAATGCGATCGAGAGCCTGCATAGCCAGGTGAGAAAGGCGATCCGCAACAAGGGGCATTTTCCCAGCGACGAGGCCGCCACCAAGCTCATCTACCTGGCCCTGAAAAACATCATGGTAAAGTGGAAACGGCCGCCGAAGGAATGGCATGCTGCCAAGGCTCAGCTCGCCATCCAGTTCGGTGATCGATTCACGATGGCAGCTTAAGAGGCAAGAGAAACCGGCTCACACACAGAATTTCTTACATCCCCCACTAGGGTAGCGATCTGGCTGCCATTGCTGCCGAACAGCAGGTCACCTTCCCAGTGACCCGGTACCGCCCGGTCCTCGACCTCGGCTGGCCGC
>SBFI01000269.1 GCA_006227875.1 Acidobacteriota bacterium | reverse complement strand
ACGTCCTGAGCATCGTGACCGGCACCGCTGGGCATGCGGAGCGAGCTCAATCCCAGTTCCTCGGCCGACTGCTCGATCAGATCGCGGATTCGCTCGTCGGTGGGTGCCGCCACCGCGGTGACGTCGATAGGCGCAAACGAGATTTCGACTCCACTCTCCTCCGCGATGGCCTCGGCCTCGGCGCGGATACCCTCGTAGAGCGCGTCGATCTTCTCCATCGACAGGTCTCGAATCTCGAGACTCATGACCACCCGGCCGGGAATGACATTTGGTGCACCCGGCTCGGCCGCGATCTTCCCCACCGTACCCACCTGCCGGCCGGGAGTAGAGGTCATCACCCGGTTGACGGCCAAAATGAGTCGCGCGGCCGCCAACAGTGAGTCCTGTCGCCGGTCCATGGGGGTGGTGCCGGCGTGGTTGGCGAAGCCCTCGAGCGTCACCTCCCACCACTTGATCCCCACGATTCCCTCGACGATGCCGATCTGGATGTCGTCGCTGTCGAGTATGGCCCCCTGCTCGATATGGAGCTCGAGAAATGCCTTGATATCTCCAGGCTCTCTCCTGGCTCGATCCAGCCGGTCGGGGTCGCCACCGATATCGCGGATCCCCTGACGAATCGTCTTGCCGCTGTGGCCGACCACCTCGAGGGCCTCCTCCGAGAGGTCCCCGATCATCGCCCGGCTCCCCACCAGACCACCCTCCTCGTCGGCAAAGACGACCACCTCCAGCGGGTGCCGGGTAGCGATCCCGGCCTCGTTCAACACCTGCGCACACTCGATGGCCGTGATGACTCCAACGTCACCGTCGTAGTTGCCACCCTTGGGGACCGAGTCGATGTGAGAACCAAACAGGATGACCGGTAGGTCCGCTTCTCGGCCCGCCCGGCGGCCGAGAATGTTCCCGCCCTCATCCACCCTCACCTTCAGACCGGCCTCGCGCATGAGCGACACGATGTACTCGCGACCCCCGATATCGGCTTCACCAAAAGCAACGCGCGAGACCCCTCCCTCGGGATTGGCCCCAAAACGGGCAAGCTCCTGGATCCGCGACTCGATCCGGTCGGCATCAACGCGCAAAGCATCCGGTGGTGCCTCATTGTCACTGCCGGCTGACGAGACGGTCGATGTGAGGACCACCAGACCGGCCGCCAGGACGACCAACCCGTTCAATGCTCTCTGCCTCATCTTCCGTCCTACCACTCCCCGTTCCCGTCTTCTTCGTCCATCATCGCACCCGTGAGCTCGGTCTCGTATTTGTCGAGCAGCTCCTGTTCGGCGTCGGTGGGCTCCGGCAACTGGCCGGCTGTCTCCGTCATGTTCTTCATGGTGACGAGAGTCATCTCCATGGCCTGCTTCATCTGCTCGTACATCTCGTCCCCCATCTGCGAACGCTGACTTTCGATCATCTCCATCTGCGCAGGAAGCTGCTCCTCTACCAAGGCCATGTTGGTGAGCACCTGACCGCGCATCGTCGTGGCAACGATGCGCATGGACTTGCGCAACCAATCTTCGGCGTCGACACCGGCCTGAGCCGCCCAGCTCCGATACTCTTCGTCCGCGAGGATCTCTTTGAAATCCGGCATCTCCTCGGAGTCCTCTTCCGCATCCTCTCTCATACTCTCGCCAAAGGCGGAGAAATCCTCCCAGTTGTCCAGCAGGCTGCGGAGGTCGCCTTCGTCGAAATGCACATCGCCGACAAACTCGTTGACATCATCCACCCAGGCGGCAAACCGCGCCTGGGTCTCCACCACCGTCTGCTCCATCGTCTGAGCGGCTACCACGGTGGCAAGAACGACTGCGCCCAGAGACAAGACCACCAGGCAGTTGATCTTCCGTCGCATGATTCTCCTCCGTTGAATTGATTTTCGCCGAGGCAAAGCGATCAGCGCCAGGCTCCCAGCCCCTGCCGCAGAGTCACCAGCTGCCCCACATGATAGGCATTGTGGTCGATCACCAGCAGCGCCTCCCTGAGGATCGTCTGACCCTTGCCCCAGGGAATCTTGGCAAACAGATCGGTCGCAGGGTCGCGGACCAGGTCGCCCATGGCCGTCAGGTCTTCCTGAAAGAGTCTCACGCTCTCCTCCCAGGCCGCCTTGTCGGGCGGGGTGTCTTCGCCGGGCCAATAGCCTTCAGGCCACTTGGGCGAGACATGATCAGAGCTTTTGCTGAACTCCAGGATGTCCCATTGGGCGATCCGCAAATGCTCGAGCAGCTGCCACCCGGTGTGCGGCAGCCCCTCGGCCCTGGTGCCTCGCAGCTCGACGGGCCAGTCGGCGATGGCGTCGTCGAAGGTCGCGTGGGCGTGGCGCCCGGTCAGAAAGTCGACAACAAGCTGGCGTAGCGATTCGTCACTCATGGCCCCAAGCTTACGACAACGTATACTCGGCCGGCACCTACAAAGGGAGGATGTAATGAATAGCGATACTCCGGCGAACCGATGTCCCGCGCTCTCGAGAGCAACGAGCTCTCTGCTCGCAGGCCTGGTCTTGACCATCATCCTGATCGCGGTACCGGCTCGGGCGCAATCACCCGACCTCGAGGACGCGCGCGCCGCCGTCCGAGCGGCCGATATAGCCTTTGCCGAGGCCGTGGCGCAGCGGAACCGGGAGCTCTTTGCCTCGTTCATCGCCGAGGACGCTACCTTTCTTGGTGGTGGACTCACCCAGGGGCGTGACGCCATCGTCGTCGATTGGGGGATCTTCTTTGCTGCCGGCGGGCCAGCCACGATCACCTGGGCGCCGCACACGGTCGAGGTCGCCGCATCGGGTGACCTTGCCTATACCCTGGGCGAATTCGAGGTGCGAGCCGCGGGGCCCGACGGGCGACCGCAGAAGTCCACGGGCACCTATGTATCCATCTGGCGAAAGGACTCGGACGGGTCCTGGAAGGTAGTAGTCGATGGGGGGACGCCACCGGAGACGACCGGTGCGGGGGAATAAAGCCTGAGGAACTAGGGAAGTTCGGCCGGTACGGAGGCCGGCCGCTACAGAGCGACCATTTCGGCCGTCGCCTGGTCGATCAGGGGAAGGCCGTCGTCGGCATCTTCCAACAGGGCGAAGAAGACGGCGTA
>SBFI01000001.1 GCA_006227875.1 Acidobacteriota bacterium | reverse complement strand
GCATAGATGACGACATAGCCCGCTACATAGCTCACCAGCATCACCCAGTAAAGCGACCGCAGCGAACCCCGGTGCTTTCTCAACCCATTGACGGTTGCGGCCACCATCCCCGCCAGGCCGAGAGGCCCCACGACCTTGCCGTGGAACTCCTTCGACAGCAGGCTCTGGACGCAATGGACCAGTTGATTGAGGTGCGAGCCCCCACCCCTGACCTCACCCTTTCGCTCGTAGTCCCGGAGCGTCTTGGCAAAAGAGCGCCGGTAGATATCGGGCTCGAGCAGAACGTAGGGGTTCAACGCAAAGAAGACGACAACCGAGGTGGCGCCGGCCGACACGAGCCAGAGGAGGTGTCGTCTATCCTGGCGGGCCAGCCAGAGTGCCGCCACTGTCAGCGGTATGGCGATAGGCCCGGCGTTGAACTTGCTGGAGAGCGCCACACCGATGGCGGCCCCCGCCACCAAATACGACCCCAGCGACGGTCGACTCACCGCTCTCATGCTCAGATAGAAGGCGATCAGGGTGGTGAGCACCAGCAGAATGTCCGGCTTGTAGATCACCGACTGGCGGATATGCCAGGGCACGATCGACAGCAGGAAGGCCGCCAGCAGACCTATCCGGCTGCCCGCCATGCGGCGGCCGATGACAAAGGTCATCACCAGGCTGAGACAACCCATCACCACCTGAGTGAGGCGACAGAGAAAATAGGTGGTCGAGGTGAAACCGCGGCGGGCAAAGACCTCGAAGATCGGGTTGCCGGTCAGCTCGTGGAGCTGGTCGCTCACCCAAAGAACGGCGGCCTGTGGCAGGTAGGAGAGGCTGGGATGAAAGCCGTTGACGGGGCGCAAGCCGCCGCCGCGTAGCAGCGAGCCGATGTTGTAGAGACCGTAGCGTTCGTCCCAGAAACGGCCCACGTTGAGACCCACCGAAGCGTCCCAGAGCCGCAACCCAAAGCTCCAGACCAGAAGCAGAGCGAGCAGGACCCAGACCGTCCGCTCGGAGAGGTCGTCCTGCCACGAGGCGGCGTCCAGATCGTATTCAGCCGACAGGGTCTTCAGTCTCTTCTTCGAATTCAGATGGTTGAAGGGAGTCGCCCGCCCCTTCTTGGCCCGGTGGCAGCCAGCGGAGAGCATAGGCGGGGATCTCTTCGATGGACCGCTCGCCCGGGTAACGCACCTCCAGGGTAACCCCCGCCGGTGGAATCTGGAACCGGGGGATGAAGTAGAAAGACCCGCGAGGCTTTCTGGACTTCGCAATCCAGGTCAGATCCTGCGGTTCGCCCTCCACCAAGACCACGGTCTCGATATTCGCGACTGAGCGTTCGGGGGACCAGATCCAGGGGGTGATCAACTCCCCCTCCACAGCGCTCGGCCCGAGGCTCGCCTGCCACCCCTGTTGGGAGACCTTGGTGAAGGCGATGCCGGTGTTCGGCTTCTCCCGTTGCCACGGGTCGAGGACGATCGCAATGGCTGGACCACGGCGCCTGAGCGGGGCCGGTTCGAACAGCAGGGCCGTCGCGGTAGAACCCCGCGCCGCGGCCAGACGCTCGACCACAGCGGCTCTCTCCTCACCACTCACGGTCGGCTCGACAAGCCAGACCTCGGCGTCACAGCGAGCTCGCGCCGCCGGCGAAAGCCCCTCGAGGCTTTCGCTGAAGTGGACTATGGCCCTGTTCTGGCCCCGACCCAAAGTCGACGGCAACTCCTCGACCTCCGAACAGACCTCCCGTCCCTGCAGGGGCTTCATCCTGTTCTTGATGGCCGTGGCGGCCATGTCCGAGGTGGCCGGAGCCACTCTTACGTAGACGAACCGCGTTCCCGGCACGATCGTCAGCATCGCTATCGCCAGGAGCGCGGCCGTCACCACCGCCCGGCGCCAGGGCTCCTCGCCGTAGACCCGACTGAGAAGCCCGACGATGACCCAGGCCGCCGCCAGGGAGGTGACAAGGGTCATCGGCAAAACGATGGTAAAGCGGGTAAACGGCGAGACCACGGCACAGCCGGCTGAATAGGCGTAGAAGAAGGTCAGCGGAACCGCGACACGGCGGCGCAGCAGCGGGTCGGTAAAGCGGCTGAAGACGAGAATCGTAAGCAGCACGATACCGATAATGGCGAGGGTGCCGATCACCGCCCCGTGATAGTCGGTGCGCACCAGCAGTTCGAGCTGGCGTAGAGGAGCGTTGAGGTGGCTGCCGCCGTACTTGCCGGCCTGTTGCTCGTAGCGCCGGAGATTGTGACGGAAAAAGAACAGCGTCGCCACAAAGTGGGGGTTGAGAACCAAGAAGATAGCCGCCGACAGGACGCCGGCAACGGCCAACCAGAACCAGATCCGTTTGCCATGGCGCCAATTGAGGACCGTCGAGACGACCAGGGGGATCGCGGTGATACCGCCGTTCAGCTTGGTCGCCAGCGCCAACCCGATGACGGTGCCCGACAGGGCATAGGTCCCCAGCGACGGCCGCTCGGCGGCACGCATGATGACCAATAGCGCCAGCGCACACATCATCACCAACAGCACATCCGGCTTGAAGAATCCGACATGGTGCAGGTAGCGAGGCACCATCGAGAAGATCAGGGCGGCCAGCAGACCCGCCTCGGGCGAGAACATCCGGTAGCCGAGAAGAAATACCAGCAGCAGGGCGCCGGCACCGTACAGCACACACATGGATCGCGCGACCAGATAAGCGAGGGGGGTGAAGTTCTCACCGTCGTGAATCGCCAGCGCCGGCCAGCCGGTCCACTGATGGACCATCTCGATTCCCGCCAGTACGGCGGTCTGCGGCAGGTAAGCGAGACTGGGGTACCAGAAGCTGGCCGGACGCCACGAGTCGCTGAAGATGAGTGACTGGACATTCTCGAGCGAGTAGCGCTCGTCGTAGAATCGCGGCCGGCCCGGGGCGAGACCGTAGCTCGCATACCAGAGGCCGATCACCAGATACCAGACGAGAAGTGCCAGCAGCGCCCAGCGGACCCATCGAGGGATGGGGCGGTCGGGCAGGATGAGCTCCGGTCCACGCATCGTTCCTACTCGATATAGCCCAGCGAGCGGAGCTCTTCCAGCGTCTCCTCGTCGA
>SBFI01000270.1 GCA_006227875.1 Acidobacteriota bacterium | reverse complement strand
ATCGGCTGCCTGCCGCTGTTCGACGTCTATTTCGGCAACGACTTCGGCGTCGAGATGCTGGAGATTGCACGCTCGGCGGTACGCATGCTCAACCGCGTCGGCGTCGAGCCGGTGGTGCTCACGGAAGAACGGTGCTGTGGTCACGACCTGTTGTGGGGTGGTGACCAGGAGACCTTTCAGGCTCTGGCCGAGGCCAACACCGCGGCCTACAAGGCCAAAGGGGTCAAGCACATCCTCACCACCTGCGCCGAGTGCTGTCGCACCTGGAAAGTGGACTATGCCGAGGCGGTGGAGAGCTATCAGCCCAAGGTCGAACATCTGGCCGAGTTCTTGGCGCCAAAGCTCGGCAACGGCAAGCTCACCTTCCGCGAGACCGACAACGGTGCCGTGACGTATCACGACGCCTGTCGGTTGGGGCGACAGCTGGGTGTTTTCGACGCTCCACGCGAGCTGCTGTCGGCGGTACCGGGGACCGAGCTCTTCGAGATGAAGCGCTCGGGTCAGGACGCCCAGTGTTGCGGCACTACCGGTTTTGTCTTTTGCAACGGTGTGTCGCGAGAGCTCCAGGCCAGACGGCTGGAGAGCGCCGCCGACACCGGAGCCACCAAGTTGGTGACTTCCTGCCCTAAATGCCTGATTCATTTCCACTGTGCGCAAACCGAGGACCGGCGCAATGAAAGAGCGACGCCGGTCATACAGGTTCAGGACTTGACGGTCTATGCGGCCAATATGCTGACGCCTCCCACGGAGCCCGCGACGGGCGCCGCCGAGGAGCCGGAGCAAACAGGAGAAGCCCTATGAACGAGGAAACCCTGCGCGTCGGTGTCTTCGTCTGCGAATGCGGTCACAACATCGCGGGCACCGTCGACACGGAGGAAGTGGCGCGGTACTCGGAGCAGCTGCCCGACGTTGTGGCCGTGGTACAGAATCGATACACCTGTGCCGATCCGGGTCAGAACGAGATCAAGGCGGCGATTGCCGAGCACAATCTGAACCGTGTGGTGATCGCCTCCTGCTCGCCGAAGATCCACGAGCCCACCTTTCGCAGCTGTGTCGAGGACGCGGGTCTCAATCCCTATCTCATGGAGATGGCCAACATCCGCGAACACTGCAGCTGGGTCCATATGCAGGACCGGGAGGCGGCGACGGCCAAGGCCAAGGATCTGGTGGCGAGCGCCGTTGGCCGGGCCCGGTTGCTCGAGGCCCAGGAGGAGATGACCTTTCCGGTCACCGACTCGGCACTGGTCATCGGCGGTGGTGTGGCCGGAATCCAGGCGGCGCTGGAATTGGCGGACGGAGGCCATCAGGTCTATTTGGTTGAAAAGGAGGCATCCATCGGCGGGACGATGGCAGCGTTGGACAAAACGTTCCCGACGATGGATTGCTCTATATGAATTCTCGGCCCCAAAATGATGGATGCCGGTCGGCATCCCAAGATTGAGCTCCTAGTCGATTCCGAGGTCGAGAACGTCACCGGCTTTGTCGGCAACTACCGTGCCCAGGTGCGGAAGAAGGCGCAGTACGTCAACACCGACGAGTGCACGGTTTGTGGGGAGTGCGAGAAGGTCTGCCCAGTGGTGGTGCCCGATGAGTACCAGGAGGGGCTCTCCTCGCGCAAGGCCATCTACATGCCTTTTCCCCAGGCTGTCCCGTCGTCATACACACTGAGCGCCCAGGATTGCCTGGGCTTCAACCCCATCGCCTGCGGCAAGTGCAAGGAAGTCTGCGACAAGCAGTGCATCGACTACGACGTCCAGGACGAGATCATCGATATCGAGGTGGGTAGTGTCATCGTTGCCACGGGGATGGAGGTCTACGACCCGCGTGAGAACGACGAGTACGGCTACACCAGCTTCCCCAACGTCATCACCAGCATGGAGTTCGAGCGGCTGATCTGTGCCGGTGGGCCGACCGAAGGCGAGCTGGTGCGGCCCTCCGACCGCAAGATCCCGATGCGTGTCGGTTTTGTCCAGTGCGTCGGGTCACGCTCGGCCAGCCGCGGCGTGCCCTACTGCTCGAACTTCTGCTGCATGAACACCGTCAAGCAGACGTTGCTGATGTCGGACCACTACCCGGGCAGCGAGTCGATCGTCTACTACATGGACATCCGCGCTTTTGGCAAGGGATTCGAAGATCTCTACCGTCGCAGCCGTGAAGAGGGTGTGAGGTATCTGCGTGGGCTACCGGGCAACGTCCAGGAGGACCCGGAGAACCACGATCTCATCGTCGATGTGGAAAACACCGTCACCGGACGGTTAGAGCAGCACCGTCTGGACATGCTGGTGCTGGCCGTGGGGCTGGTGCCCCGCCAGTTCGAGACCAACGGCAACGGCAAGCGTCCTATCGACGAGATTCTGAGCCTCTCCCACACCTCGGACGGCTTCGTCATGGAAGCCCACCCAAAGCTCAAGCCGGTCGACGCTCCCACGCGTGGGGTCTACTTTGCCGGTACCGTGGAGGCCCCCAAGGATGTCAAGGACACCGTGACCCAGGCGGGCGCGGCCTCGGGCCGGGCCTCGAATCTGCTCTCCGCCGGTGAGGTCAAGATCGAAGCCATCACCGCGGTGGTCAACACCGAGCTCTGTGCGCAGTGCAAAATCTGTGCGGCCGTCTGTCCGTTCAACGCCATCGAGGCGGCGGACAAGAAGGCCAACCGCTTCCCCGATTTCATCGAAGCGGCCTGTGCCGGCTGTGGCACCTGTGCCGCCGAGTGTCCTTTCGACGCCATCTCCATGCGGCACTTCGAGGATCAGCAGATCACGGCCCAGATCGATGCCGTGTTGGCGGAGGACCGGATGGAGAAGGTCGTCACCTTTGCCTGCAACTGGTGCTCCTACGCCGGTGGCGACACCGCCGGGACGGCACGGCTCCAGTATCCGCCGTCGGTACGTTTGATCCGTACCATGTGCAGCGGCCGGGTCGATCAGAGCTTTATCTACCATGCCTTCCGCAAGGGAGCGCCGATGGTGCTGGTCTCCGGCTGTCACTTCAGCGATTGCCACTACATCAACGCCGTCACCTGGACCCAGAAGCGGGTGGAGAAGGTGTGGACCAAGATGGAGAAGCTGGGGATTCGTCCCGAGCGGCTGCAGCTCGAGTGGATCAGCGCCGCCGAAGGGCAGAAATTCGCACGGGTGATGCGCGAGGTGGACGCGATGTTGCGCGACGTAACCGAAGAAGAGGTCGAAGAGACCATGCGAATCCTCGACGAAGAGGAGGCCAAGCGTCTGGGCTCGGCCGCCTGAGGAGATAATCGATCATGGCAGCACAAAAGAAGACGTTCTACTGCCTCCGCTGTCAGGCGCGGTTCCCCATGGACCACGACCCCAAGGTAGTCGTCGAGCGCACCTGCCCCAAGTGTGGTAGCAACAGTGTTCGACTGGAAACCCCAGCGGCAGCTGCCAGGAGAGCGGAACAGCAGCCAGCTAATTAAGGAGGAGAATCGATGCCTGAAGTCATGACCAATCAGTGGGCCGCCCAGGTGCTGGCAGAGCACGAGCACTTACGGGAGCTCATCGCCGACTTGAAGACCTTTCTCGAGGCACCGAGACCGAAGATCGGGGAGAAGGGCTCACACACCTGGTCGTCCGAGCTTTCCCAGCGGCTGGTCACGCTCCACGACGAGCTCTTCCGTCACTTTCGCTTCGAGGATGAGGGTGGGATGGTGGAGGAGCTGTCGGTCGCCCATCCTCGGTTTGCCGACCGTATCAACGAGGTGGTGGCCGAGCACCCGCAGATGCTCAAGGCGGTACGGGGCATCATGGTCGATGCGCTCTCCTACTCCGAGGGGGAAAAACCGGAAGATCCCCAGCTCCGCCGGGTCCTCGCCGTGCTCGACCAGCTTGCCGAGCACGAGCGCAAAGAGACCGACCTCATCCAGCGGGCGGAGTACCGGGACACCGGAGCGGCGGACTAGTAGAAGTCCTCATCAGTCGATGACCGTTGGGAGGCCGGCCGCCTTCCAGGCGGTCATACCACCGGTCACGTTGCTGACTTTCTCGAAGCCGCGGCGGCGCAGAATGCTGCAAGCGGTGCTCGAACGAATGCCGGCGGCGCACACTACGGAAACTTGCTCTTCGGGAGCGATGCCGATCTCATCGAGACGCTGGTCGAGGTGCTTGAAGCTCATCGACGAAGCGCCGGCGATATGGCTCGCATCCCATTCATCGCTCTCGCGAACGTCGAGAGTGCGCATTTGGTGACCGTTGCTCAGGTGATGGTTCAGCTCGTGGACGCTGATCTGCCTTAGCGTTTCGTGCTTCTTGC
>SBFI01000181.1 GCA_006227875.1 Acidobacteriota bacterium | reverse complement strand
CCGAGTTTCGCGACGCACTCAAGTCCATGTCCTCGGAGCGCTCCGAGAAGATCTCGGCGCTCGTCTTGAGCGGAGCGGTACTGTAAACGGGGGACACGGAGGGATCTGGCGACATGCATAGAATCATCATCGGTGAAGGGTTGACCAACGAGGTCCTCAGTCCCCAGCACCAGTACCAGACGGCACCGGACAACGTCGGCCAGCGCGAGATCGGCCATCTGCTCGGCAAGGGCAAGAGCTTTGGCGACGGTCCATTACCGACGTTCTTGAGGTCTGCAGTCGCAGCCCGCGCGGCCGGTGAACCGGTGGACCTCCTTTTCTTGCGCCCGATCCCTGGCGAGCCGGAAGGCGAGAAAGACGCGGCCGGGCCGGGTCCCCTCGATTTCGTCGATCCCATCGCCGAGGTTGCCGGCGAAGCGCTGGTGGTGGGATCGGACCCCGAGGTGATTCCCTGGCGCAACCTCATCGAGAGCATCGAGCAGCTGACCGGCACCGATCCGGCCTCCCCTGAATTCGACGGTCGTTTTCTGGTGGTCGGGTGTCACACCGATCAGCGGGTGCTCGCCATCGCGTCTTTCCTGAAGGAGGTCCTCGGCTGTCCGGAGGTCGCGGTGTCCTCCCACCTGGTGGGAAGCGCGACCCGGGAGGCCCATCTCGCTACCCTCCGCCACTACCTGCCGGCGATAGGCGTCAAGGTGCTGTTGGATCTGGAGGAGACCGCCGGGTTCATCGACATCCCGGCAGAGGAGCTCGAACGCTTCGCAGCGCGGCCGTGTGAGATCGAGCCGGCCGACGCAGTCGAGAATATGGATGATCACCAGCGGCGGATCGTCGAATTGCTCTGTCTGCACTGGACGAAGGCCCACCTGCGGCCGTTGGCGGGCGGATACAGCGGGAGCCTGCTCTTCCTCGCCGACGGCTGGAAGGGCGATGCAAAGACCGAACCCATGGTGCTCAAGATCGACGCAACCCAGCAGATGCGTCGCGAGCTCGATGGCTACTATCAGGTGAAGGATTTCTTTGGCAAGCACGTGCCGACCTTCGGCTATCCGGTCGCCAGGGATGATTCCCTCGGGGTGGGAATGGACCTCGCCGCGATGGAGGGCAGCCCCGAAACCCTCCAGGACACCTTTGAACAGGCGGAGGACGATGACAGCGTCGCCCATTTCATGCTCCGTCTGGACAAGGCGCTCGCGCTGCTGTCGGAAAAGCTCTACCGCAACACGAGCGAGGTGACGTGGGTCGCCCCTTACCGTGCCTTCGGTCTCCACGCCGAGGTCCAGCTCGACTACTTCAACCGCAACACGGGGCTCGTCTCACAGTACCTCGAGGACGAGGGCGCGAGCGAGGCGGACGTCAACGCTGAGCAGCTGGCCAAGGTGATCCGGCTGGTCACCGCCAACGAGGACGGAGTCGACAGTGAGCTTTGCCTCGTCCACGGCGACCTCAACTACGCCAACATCATCTGCGACGAAGGCAACAACGTGTGGTTCATCGACTGGACCCACTGCGGCATCATGCCGATCGAGCTCGACTTCGCCAAGCTTGAGAACGACGTCAAGTTCGTGATGACCAAGACCTTTGACGTCGAGGACCTGCCACGGCTCAAGGCATTCGAAGAGTACGTCCTGTCACATCGCGTTCCCGCCGACGTCGACGGGCTCCCCGACTCCCTCAAGTTCGCCAAATGGGACCTCAGGTTTCGCAAGATCCTGGAGGCGGTGCGGAGAATCCGCACCGCCTTGTTCGCCCTCAAGGAGGGCGACGACTGGCTGGTCTACCGCACCGCACTGCTCCGCTACGCC
Organism: Acidobacteriota bacterium; assembly: GCA_006227875.1. Taxonomy (GTDB): domain Bacteria; phylum Acidobacteriota; class Thermoanaerobaculia; order Multivoradales; family JAHEKO01; genus M0029. The sequence continues at coordinate 1,281 of SBFI01000181.1, read as the reverse complement.
ATGCATACCCTGAGCTTCGACAAACGCCGCCAACGCGGGGAGTGCGATCTGCCACAGCTCGTCCACGCCCTGTACTCGGTGCAGACCCTGGTCTTCGATCTCGTGGCCGACGACTTCCACCTTCGGATTCGCGCTGAGAGACCGTCCTCCTACCCTCCGCGGCAAAGGATATCGATCGACGAGGGCCCCTGGGTCCTCGACTGTCCGGACTACGACCCGCCGTACCACGTCGACGAGATTGTCCTCGCGAACGACAGCTCGAAGGTGGCCGACGGGTGGGCCGACCCCGAGGACGTGAAATCGATCGCCGACGAGCTCGCGTCGCGCGAGGCCAAACAACGCGACGAGCTTGGCCGGCCCCTCAACCCCCGCGGTCGCACCGGAATCGCGGGCCGTGGCTTGCTAGGCGCCTGGGGCGCGAACCTTTCGGTGGCTGCGGTTGTGGTTCGAAGAAACCGTTCCGACGAGCTCGAGATCCTGCTTGGCCAGAGCGAGGACGATACCGAGCTTGAAATGGCCAAGGGATTCATGCATCCCGGAGAGACCTCGGAGGCGTGTCTGCAGCGCGTGATCGAGGTAGAGACCAGCTGGGCTCCGGAGAAGGTGCCAGACGAGGTCATCTTCGAAGGATTCACCTACGACCAGCGGCAGACCGATCACGCGTGGGTCGAGAGCCGAGTTTTTCTCCTGGATGCGGGGAAGCTCGGCGCGCCGGAATCATTCAGCCCGGGCGGCGATTTCGACGATGTGAAGTGGTGGCCTTTGACGGCCGAGACGGTCAATAGGGTGCCGGCGGGCACCGCCGGCTTCATCCGCGACGCGGTGACCGCGCTGAAAGACAGCAATCGGATCGATGCAGGTGCGGCGGAAACGCTGCTCGCAAAGACTGGATGACTCGATGACTCTGACTCCGCTCGAATCTTCGGCGCTCGCGAGTTTCAGGCGAGGGGACTTCCCCCCACAACCCACGGGGGACGAACGGTCGGACTGGATCCAGGTCGGCCTTGCCATCGCCCTCAACGCGGCTCGGCTGCTGAGAGGCAGCGGACCCAGCGTGGACGTGGCAGAGGTCGACCTCAAGAGCGACGGGTCTCCGGTCACCGAGCTCGACCGCCGGGTCGAAGAGATGGTGCGGACCGCCCTGGCGGACTTCCACCCGGAAGCTGCCATTGTCGGCGAGGAGGGCGGTGGCGAGCTGCCGACTGACGGTCCGGCCGTCGCCATCGACCCGGTCGACGGCACCTGGGCCTACATCTCGGGGACCGGCACGGCCGCCACGAC
>SBFI01000062.1 GCA_006227875.1 Acidobacteriota bacterium | reverse complement strand
GAAGGCATGTTGGGCCCGGCGGGCTTCAGCGCGGCCGACGACATCCTCGCCATCACCGTCAATCGCTGGCCGCACGGCTACGCCTACGACTACCTGGACCTGTGGGATCCCGACTGGCCGCCGGGGGAGGCGCCGCACGAAATCGCGCGGAAGCCATTCGGGACCATCACTTTCGCCAACTCCGACGCCGGCGCCTACGCCATGACGGAAGTCGCCATCGACGAGGCATGGCGAGCGATTAACGAACTGCAGAAGTAACGCCCCCGCACGGAAGCCCGACCCCTCGGCGAAGAGCGAACATTGCGAGCGAATGGCGCAGGGGAGGGGATCCGAAAGAGCCGTGCACTTGAATGGCGGAGGGGGCGGGCACTGCCCACTGCTCCATTGCTCATTGCGGGCGGGCTGGTGGACTTGGCGGAGGGGGCGGGATTCGAACCCGCGGTCGGCGTGAACCGACGCCGGTTTTCAAGACCGGTGCTTTCGACCACTCAGCCACCCCTCCGCTGAGGGTGGGCTAAGAGCTTACTCGATCTTTTCTAGGCCGCCCATGAAGGGGCGGAGCGCCTCTGGGATAGTAACGGTGCCGTCGGCTTGCTGGTAGTTCTCGAGCACGGCGACCAGGGTGCGGCCGACGGCGAGGCCCGAGCCGTTCAGGGTGTGGGCGAAGCGGGCCTTGCCGCCCTCCGCGGGGCGGTAGCGGATGTTGGCGCGGCGGGCCTGGTAGTCGGTGCAGTTGGAGCAGGAGGAGATCTCGCGGTAGGCCTCCTGGCCCGGGAGCCAGACCTCGAGGTCGTAGGTCTTGGCCGAGGCGAAGCTCATGTCGCCAGTCGAAAGTGTGACCACCTGGTAGGGGAGCTCGAGAAGCTGGAGGACCTTCTCGGCGTTGGCGGTCAGCAGCTCGAGCTCGTCCCAGCTGGTCTCCGGGGTCGCCACATGCACCAGCTCGACCTTGTTGAACTGGTGCTGGCGGATCAAACCCCGGACGTCCTTGCCATAGGAGCCGGCCTCGGCGCGGAAGCAAGGGGTGAAGGCGGCGTAGCGGAGCGGCAGCTGCGACTCCTCCAGGGTCTCGTTGCCGTGGAGGTTGGTGACCGGCACCTCGGCGGTGGGCACCAAGTAATAGTCGTGCCCCTCGAGCCTGAAGAGATCCTCGGCAAACTTGGGGAGCTGGCCGGTGCCGACGAGAGCGGTGCTGTTGACGATAAAGGGCGGCAGGGTCTCGGTGTAGCCGTGCTCGGTGGTGTGGAGCTCGAGCATGAAGTTGATGAGCGCCCGCTCCAGCCGCGCCCCGGCACCAAAATAGGCCGTAAAGCGGGCGCCGGCGATCTTGGCGCCCCGCTCGAAGTCGAGGATCCCCAGCTCGGGACCGAGATCCCAGTGGGCCTTGGGCTCGAAATCGAACTGCCGCGGCTCACCCACCACCCGCTCGATCCGGTTTGCCGACTCGTCCTCCCCCACCGGTACCGACTCATGAGGAAGATTGGGCAGTCCCAGCTCGGCTTCCTCGAGACCAGTCTCGACCCCGGCGACTTGGCTCTCCAGCTCGGCGATCCGCCCCTTGAGCTGGGCGACCTCTTCGATCTGGGCCGCGGCGTCGCCCCCCTGCTGCTTGACCTTGCCGATCTCCTTCGAGGCCTCATTGCGACGGCGCTTGAGATCTTCGAGCTCTACCAGCGAAGAGCGACGCTTCTGGTCGAGCTCGAGCCAGGAGTCGAGGGCTTCAGGTCCGATACCGCGCCCGGCCAACAGCTCCCGCACCCGATCCGATTGTTCCCGCAGCAGCTCTCTGGACAGCATGGCCGGGCAGTCTATCGACGGTACCCGAGGGGGTCAACGCGTCTCGTCGTCCTCAAAGGCGGCGGGTTGTGGAGTAGCGACTTCCAGCCCCACTTCTTGCTCTTCATCCAGCCAGACGACCCAGCGAACCGCCGCCCCCAAGCGGCGGATGTCGGTCGACGCGCCCAGCTCCGGATACTTCCGATTCTCACTAAAGGGCCGGAAGGTCCGATCGGCCTCGAAGGTCAGCAATAACCACTCCTTTTGTGGGGGGCCGATCTGGAAATCGTGTCTCTGCCAACGGCCCAATACGTCGAGCTCTGCGATCACCCGGCCGTCGAGCCGGATGGTTACGCGGACCGGGTGCTCGCCCGGCCGGGGGTGGCCGTTGGCCAGCCAGACGACCAGCGTTTCGCCCTCCCACGGGAGCCGGCGAGCGGCGATGTCTTCGATCCAATGATAGACATCGGGTTTGCGACCCTCGGGGACGTGATATCCGTAGCGCTGGTTGCCACGAAACATCGGTCGATGGAGGGTCAGCAAGCGCCATGGCACGAGAACGAGGGCCAGCAAGCAGAATATCTGAGCCGTGCGCACCAGTGACCGCCTCGGCTTCAGTTCTACCGGAGCCGTCACAGCCAGCGCCCCGAGAAGAATCCAGAACAGGAACTCTATGTTCTTGAGAAATAAAAGGTATTGAACGAGTCCGTAGACCAGGAAGCCGCCGAAGCTCATCGCCAACCCGACGGCGAACTGTCTCTCCTCGCCGGTGTCACTTGCGAGACCCCGACGGATCGACGTCACGCCGGCCCAGATGAGGAGACCAAAGACCGCCAGGCCGAGCACTCCCCTCTCGAAGGCCAACATCAGATAAAGATTGTGGGCGGTCAACCAGATCGGTCGCGGAGGGGGCCACCACCACTGATCCTTATGATCGTAGACCGGTGAGAATGAACCCAGCCCCCAGCCCAGCAGGGGCCGCTCCGTGGCCAGCTCCAACGAATTTGCCCATACCAGGGTTCTACCCGATAGGTGGGACGCTGGAGTAATCGCACGTTCCACCACCGGCAGCAGGGCACCGGGGCGGAGGATGACCACACCAAAGGCCACGATCAGGATCACCAGCCCGGTGGCCGCCGCCAGGCGTATCCCCTGTCGATGGCGCACCAGCCAGGGGAAGCCGAACGCTGCCAATGCCGTGAGCTGAACGGCCGCAGCCACCCAACCGCCCCGCTGCTCGGTGAAAAGCAGTGTCACCAGAGCGACAGCGACCAGCAGGGTGGCGAGCAGGCCTCCCCGCCGTCGCCAGCC
>SBFI01000226.1 GCA_006227875.1 Acidobacteriota bacterium | reverse complement strand
ATCGTCGAGAGAGCTGCATGAGGCCGCTCGCGGCCGTCCTCTGGCTCTGGCTGTTGGCCTGTCCGCTCGCGGCGCAGTTCGACGAGGTCGAGCCCGCGAGTCCGATTCCGGAAGAGACGCCGGCGGAGATCGTCGAAGACCAGCAAGAGCCGGTCGAGCCCGAGCCGGCCGAGCCGATCCGGTTCGATCGGATTTCCTTCGAGGTTCCATTTCCCGAGGACCAGGGCGGTGGCACCGCTACCGGAACCGCCGGCAATCTCGAATACCTGCGTGAGAACTATGTCATCGCCTCCGGGGGTGTGGAGGTCCGATATCAGGACATGGAGTTCCAGGCTCAGCAGGTAGAGCTGGACCTGGAGACCAAGGTGATCACAGCCCGCGGCGATGTGATCGTCGACCAGGGTCCAAATCGGATGACCGGCGACACCTTGACCTTCGAGCTCGAGAGCAAGACGGGCACGATGACCAACGCTAAGGCCTTTGTCGATCCCGACATGTACTTCGAGGGTGAGGAGATTGCAAAGGTCGGCGAGGAGTCCTACACCGTCACCGACGGGATGGTCACCTCTTGCAGCGGTGACTCACCTGCCTGGATTCCGCGTCGCCAGCGCACGCGTCGACATCGAGGGATTTGCACGGGGCAAGCACGGCCGGTTCCGGGTAAAGAAGATGCCCCTGCTCTACACCCCCTACATGATGTACCCGGCCAAAACGGAACGCCAGTCCGGTTTCCTGTTTCCAAACCTCGGCTACTCCGAGCGTCAGGGCGGTGTCCTCGGGCTGGCTTATTTTCAGACTCTTGGTGAGAGCGCCGACACGACTTTCTATCTGGATCTTTTTACCGAGAAGTACACCGCCGTCGGCAACGAGATCCGCTATCGGCCGACCGAGGCCACCCAGGGTTTCTTCGATGGCTATGTCGTCGACGATCCCGAGTCCGACGATCTGCGCTGGAAGCTCAAATGGACTCACACCAGCGACGATCTTCCCTGGGGCATGCGAGGCGTTGTCCGCTATCGCAACTTTTCAGACTTCGACTTCTTTCGTGACTTCGAGCGGGATTTCAACAAGATCTCCATCCGGCGTCTGCGATCCTCCGGATTCGTCACCGGCAGCTGGGGGCAACACTCCTTCACGGCTCTGGTGGCCGACGAGGAGACCTTTGTCAACAAGAACACGACGGTGACCAAACGACGATTGCCGGAAGTGGAGTATCGGTTGCGAGCGACCCAGCTGGGCCGGCTTCCCATCTATATAGACATGCTCAGCTCGGTCGACTACTTCAGCCAGCAGCGGACCGACGCCTTCGATTTCACCTATTCTCGCGCCGACCTGTTGCCGCAGATGACCTTTGCTCTGAGCTCGTTGCCCTGGCTGTCCGCCTCGGTCATCGCGGCGCCGCGTGTCACCTGGTACAGCGACAGCATTCGACCGGTGGAGCCGGTAGTGGTAGAGCCTGTGGGCGAGGAGCCGGGAATGGAAGAGCCGGCGTCGGAGGAGTCGGGGCTGAGCGGTGAGAGCCTGACCCGGACCCTGTTCAGCTCGAGCGGCACCATTGTCGGACCGTCGATTGCCAAGATCTACAACAGCAACAAAGGCTTCTTTACCAAGTACAAGCACATCGTCGAGCCCCGTTGGTCCTATACCTACCTCAACGACTTCGATGACCAGGATCGGGTGATCGAGTTCGACGAGATCGACCGGCTTCGGCCCACCAGCGTCGTACGCTACGACTTCATCAACCGGCTGCTGGCCAAGCCGCCCGAGGAGACCGGACAGGGTGCGCGCGAGATCATGTCGCTGTCGATCGCGCAGGCCTTCAGTCTGGATGAAGACCGACCGCTCCAGAGATCGAGCGATGGCACCCGTACCAGCAAGGCGGGTCCGGTTGCCGTGCAATACCGCTACAACCCCACCCAACTGGCCAACCTCGAGGCCCGGCTCTCCTACAACACGCTGTTCAGCGGGCTCAACAATACGTCGCTGACGGCGGGATTCCGCTTTGGACAGCACGCGCTCGGCACCACCTGGGTGACCCGCTTCAACGCCGAGACCGGGAAGACCAGAGGGAATCAACTGCGATTTCTGGCGGGTCTACAGCTGTGGCCCAATCGGGTGCGACTCGATTCGCAGTTGAACTACGATTTCGTCACCCAGGTGCTGCAAAGCCAGCGCTATGTCATGTCGATCACTGCGCAGTGTTTCGGCATCCGCCTGGAGTATCAGGAGCTCGACTTGGTCGGTAACGATGACCGGAGATTCCGCTTTGCGCTGTCACTCAAGAACATCGGGACGTTTATCGATCTCACCGGTGGCACCACCACGGGCGGCTTCAGCTCACCGTTCTGATCCGCACTGGAGAACGATGCTGATGGCCCGGGCAGGAGAGATCTCAGGAGGCATTCGATGCGAGTACTCATAACGGGGATCACCGGCTTCGCAGGATCCCACTTGGCAGACTATCTGCTGGCCGAGCACCCAGAGGTGGAGATCTTTGGCTTTCAGCGCTGGCGGAGCCGGACCGAGAACATCGAGCACCTGGCGGGCAAGATCGAGCTCCGCGAGGCCGATCTGCGCGACTACTCCTCGATTCACCAGGTGCTGGAAGAAGTCCGACCCGACGCCGTCTTTCATCTGGCAGCGCAGAGCTTTGTCCCCACCAGCTGGCGGGCGCCGGCCGAGACACTCAGCACCAACATCATCGGCCAAACGCACATCTTCGAGGCGGTGCGCGCCCTGGGTCAGGATCCGGTGATCCAGATCGCCGGTTCGAGCGAAGAGTACGGTCTGGTGTTGCCCGACGAGGTGCCCATCAAGGAGACCAATCCCCTGCGCCCACTGTCACCCTATGCCGTGTCCAAAGTTGCACAGGACCTTCTGGCATACCAGTACCACCAGAGCTATGGCCTGAAGACCGTTCGCACCCGCGGCTTCAATCACACCGGTCCACGTCGTGGCGACGTGTTTGTGACCTCCAATTTCGCCAAGCAGATCGCGTCGATCGAAGCGGGGCTGCAAGAGGCGGTCATCCGGGTCGGGAATCTCGAGTCGGTACGCGACTTCACCGATGTTCGGGATACGGTGCGGGCGTACTGGCTGGCGGTGGAGAAGGGGCGGCCCGGTGAGGTCTACAACATCGCCAGTGGGCGTGAGATAACCATCCGTCAGCTGTTGGACAACCTGGTGGAGTTGTCCAGCACCCGGGTGGAAGTGGAGGTCGACCCGGAGCGTCTTCGCCCGTCGGATGTCGAAGTGCTGATCGGTGACGCGTCGAAGTTCCACGCCGACACCGGTTGGGAGCCGGCCATTCCCCTGAAGCAGACCTTGGAGGATCTTCTGGATTTCTGGCGCGAGCGGGTGAGTAAGAAGCAGGGCAACCTGGCGCCGGCCTGATCATCACGCAGGACTCGAGCCGATGCGTGTATTCATCACCGGTATCTCCGGCTTTGTCGGTTCTCGCCTCGCGCACTATCTGACGAGTCGGGAGCATGAGGTAGCTGGCACCTTCATCCGAGAGGCCCCCGAGCTCACCGATGTAAAACTCTACGCGGCCGACCTTCTCGACCTGGCGGCCTTGGAGCGGGCAGTCGGTGACTTCCGACCGGAGGTCGTCGTCCACCTGGCCGGGCTCAGTCATGTGGGAGAGTCCTGGTTGCGGTGGGGAGAGTACTTCCGGGTCAA
>SBFI01000380.1 GCA_006227875.1 Acidobacteriota bacterium | reverse complement strand
CTCCACAACCTGGTGATGAGCGAGTTCACCGGTGCCATCTTCCCGATCAACCCGAAAGCAGAGGTCATCCACTCGCTCAAGGCCTACCCCTCGGTGGGTGCCGTCCCCGACCCCGTCGACCTGGCGGTGGTCATGGTGCCGCAGCCCGCGGTCCAGGGGGTGGTCGAGGAATGCATCGCCGCCGGGGTCAAGGGTCTGGTGGTCATCACCGCCGGTTTCGCCGAGACGGGCGAAGCGGGGGCGGCGCACGAGCGCAGGCTCCAGGAGACGGTGCGGCAGGCCGGTGTACGGATGATCGGTCCCAACTGCATGGGTGTCATCAATACCGAGCCAAGCGTCAGCCTCGACGCCACTTTTTCGCCCACCTCCGCCCAGCGGGGCTCGATCGGTTTTGTCAGCCAGTCGGGAGCTCTGGGGGTAGCGATCCTGAATGCCGCCTCCGATCTGGGTATCGGTCTGACCCAGTTCGCCTCGATGGGCAACAAGGCCGATGTCTCGGGCAACGATCTCGTCGAGTACTGGGAGCACGATCCCTCGACCCGGGTGATTTGCATGTATCTCGAGTCCTTCGGCAATCCCCGTCGCTTTACCGGCATCGCCAAACGGGTAAGCCGCAAGAAGCCCATCCTGATCGTCAAGTCGGGGCGCACCGAAGAGGGAGCCCGCGCCGCATCCAGCCACACCGGCGCCATCGCCGGTGCCGATGTTCCCGTTTCGGCCTTTCTCGAGCAGTGCGGTGTCATCCGCGCCAACACCATCGACGAGCTCTTCGACATCGCCACGGCGCTCGATCGCTGCCCATTGCCCTTCGACCGCCGTATCGCCATCGTCACCAATGCGGGGGGACCGGCCATCATGGCCACCGATGCCTGTGTCGACCTCGGGCTCGAGATAGCCGAGCTGAGCCCGGTGACCCGCCAGCGTCTCGAAGCCTTTCTGCCGGCCGAGGCCAGCGTCGGCAATCCGGTCGACATGATCGCTTCGGCTACCGCCGAAGACTATGCCCGGGCTCTGGGGATCGTGCAGGCGGACGACAACGTGGACATGGTCATGGTGATCAACGTGACACCGCTGTTGACCAATCCCATTGATGTTCTGGGCCAGGTGGCCGCCGCTGTCGAGATCCAGGAAAAACCGGTGGTGGCGGTGATGATGGCCACCGAGGACTTCTACGATGAGGTCAAGGCCCGTCCCGATCTGCCGCCGGTCTACCGCTTCCCCGAATCTGCCGCCCGCGCGCTGGCCAAGCTCTATCGCTACTCGGCCTGGCGCCGCAAACCCGAAGAGGCGATCACCCCCGAGTTCTCCGTCGACGACCCCGCGGTATCGCAAATCCTGGCAGACGCGGGCGACGGTTACCTCCCCGATGACAAGGCCTTCGAGGTCCTCGAGCTCTATGGCATTCCGGTGGCTCCCTGGCGGACAGTTGAGGATCCCGCGTTGGTGGCGCAGGCTGCCGCCGAGATCGGTTACCCCGTCGTGGTCAAGGCCATGGCACCCGATGTCGTCCACAAGAGCGACGTGGGAGCGGTCAAGATCGACCTGAGGAACGAGGAGGAGCTGGAGGGCGCTGTCGATGAGATTCGAAGCTCGCTGGCTGCAGCCGGTCATTCGAGCGAGCGATTCCTGGTGCAGAAGATGGCAAGCGGTGGTCACGAGGTGATCTTTGGCATCTCCATCGACCCGCGATTTGGTCCGCTCTTGATGTTCGGGCTCGGTGGACGCTATGTCGAGGTCTTCCGCGATGTCCGCTTTGGGGTCACGCCACTCACCGCCTCCGAGGCGCTGGAGATGATTCGGGGAATCCGCGGGTTCGAGCTGTTGACGGGTGTCCGCGGTGAGGCGCCGGCGGATCTGGACGGGCTGACCGACATCCTACTGCGTCTCGCCCAGCTTGCCGTGCACCACCCACAGATCCAGGAGCTCGACATCAACCCCTTTCTCGCCGCCGCCAGCCGCGACGCGAGCTGCGCTCTCGATGCCCGCATCCGGGTCGGCTCCGGCACCGCGGCGCCACCGGCGGAGTCCTGAGGAGAGCGGCGCACCCGCCGCCACGAGCCGATGCCCGAGCTGCCCGATCTCGAGGTCTACCTCGACGCTCTCGAGCCGCGGATCCTGGGCGAGAAGCTCCTCGGTGTGCGGCTCGCGAGCCCCTTTCTGCTGCGCTCGGTGGAGCCACCCCTCGATGCTGCAAGGGGGAGGCGGGTGGTCGACGTCGGTCGTCTCGGCAAGCGGATCGTCATCGGCCTGGAGGAGGAGCTCTTCCTGGTGCTCCACCTGATGATCGCCGGTCGTCTCCGCTGGCGCCCCGCGGATGCGGTGATCCCCAAACGCTCGGGGTTGGCCGCCTTCGACTTCACCAGCGGGACCCTGTTGCTGACCGAGGCCGGCAGCAAGAAGCGCGCATCGCTCCACCTGGTGCATGGCGAAGAGGCGTTGGCGGCCCACGACCCCGGTGGCATAGATGTTCTGAGTGCCGATCTCGGCCGCTTTGTTGCGGTGCTGGACCGGGAGAATCACACTTTGAAGAGAGCACTGACCGACCCGCAGCTGTTCTCGGGGATCGGCAACGCGTACTCGGACGAAATTCTCCATCGGGCGGCTCTGTCGCCGCTCAAGCAGACACACCGGCTGTCGGCGGACGAAAAGGAGCGGCTTCACCGGGCCGTCCGCGAGGTCCTCGCCGAGTGGACCGAGCGTCTGCGGGCCGAGGCCGGCGACGGCTTTCCGGAGAAGGTCACCGCCTTTCGTCCCCAGATGGCGGTGCATGGCAAGCACAGCGAGCCCTGTCCCGTTTGTGGGGCACCGGTCCAACGCCTCGTCTATGCCCAGAACGAGGCCAACTACTGCCCCGGCTGTCAGACCGACGGCCGGATCCTCGCCGACCGGGCGCTGTCACGGCTACTCAAGGCCGACTGGCCGCGGACCCTTGAAGAGCTCGAACGCCGCGTCCCCGGCAGGGGCAAATAGAGGATTCGAGATGTCCACCCAGTCCAAGAGTATTCTCGTTCAACTTGTCGATCGAATTGCCGGCCGCTTGAAGTTTCCCCAGCTCTTCGCCTTCACCGCCGCGCTGTTTCTGCTCGACCTGGTGATCCCCGACCTCATCCCCTTTGTGGACGAGATCCTGCTCGGTCTGGCAACGTTGCTGTTGGGCTCGATGAAAGCCACCCCCCGGCCGGAGACAGCACCCCTGGAAAAACCACCGATCAAGGACATCACCCCGCCGGAGAGCGGATCGACGACCGAAAAAGAAGGGGTTTGAGCGCCGGACGGCCTGCCGCTCGGGAGACTACCCCGCCCGCAGGAATTGCCAGGGCAGGTGCCCTTCACTGCGCTCGAAGACCAGGGGCTCTATCTGGTCGGCATGCCGACGCAGCAGGACAGAAAGCTCCTCTCCCGCGGCTGCCTGCTCCAGTATCCCCGCCGCCT
>SBFI01000010.1 GCA_006227875.1 Acidobacteriota bacterium | reverse complement strand
TTCTCGACCCTGGTGGTGATCGCGAGCGCGATCGGCATCGAGTCGTCGGTGAGCGCAACCGGCCTGTCCTCGATCATCGCGGGGGGATTGGGCGCTATCGGAGGCGACAACCCGACGATCGCCCTGATCGCCGTCTTCGTCGGCTGCATCGTCATGGACACTCTGATAACCAATGTCGCCTCGGCGGCCTTCATGTACCCGATCGCTCTGGTCCTGGCCGGCAGCCTCGACGTGAATTTCATGCCATTCGCGGTGACCCTGATGGTCGGTGCATCCTGCAGCTTCATCTCACCGATGGGCTATCAGACGAACCTGATGGTCTACGGCCCCGGAAAATACGGATTCATCGACTACGTGCGGATCGGTGTCCCTCTGACCGTCTTGGTCGGGGTGATCACTATCATCCTTGCGCCCATCGTTTTCCCCTTCTGAGGGGGTGGCACCTATCCGGGCGGCCACTGGCCACCGGGCGGGTGGGCGGGATTGGGTACTGGTCACTGGCTTCTGGGTACTGGGTGGGCGGACGGTCGGGACTGGCCACTGGCTACTGGGTGGGTGGGAGGGACTGGTCACTGGCTACTGGGCGGGCGGTCGGCACTGGCTACTGGGTGAGCGGACCATTGATTGTTTCGAGCAGTTGAAATTCTCGAATCGAGCATGTAAACTTCTCGTATGATGACACTGCTCAACAAAGCACTTCTCACCGAGGCCCTCGAGTTGGCGGGCAGCTATCTGGAGGATCGGGGAATCTCTGTTGAGGTCGTAGGCATCGGGGGAAGTGCCTTGCTGCTGCTTGGATTCATCGAGCGTCCAACACAAGACCTCGACCTGATCGCATCGGTGGAGTCCGGCACCTACCTGAAGCTCGATGAGCTTCCGCAAGTGCTTAGAGAGACCCGCGATGCTGTTGCCGCCCAGCTCGACCTTGCGCCAGATTGGATCAACACCGAACCCTGCGACGTGATGGACCACGGGCTCCCGGATGGCTTTGCTGACCGTTGCGTGAAACAAACCTACGGATCTCTCACCCTCCACCTCGCGAGCCGGTTCGACCAGATCTGCCTCAAGCTGCATGCGGCAGCCGATCGGGGTGACCCCAAGGGCAAGCACGCGCACGACCTGAGGGCTTTGTCACCGACTGCGGACGAGCTCGTCACTGCGGCGCGATGGGCTCAGACCCATGACCCCTCGCAAGGGTTCCGTTCCGTCCTGCTTCTCGTTCTCACCGATTTCGGAGTCGAAAATGCCGAAAACCAGCTTTCTCCAAGTGTGTAAGCAACGGCTCGAGGGGCTGCTGTGGAGCTTGTGGAGTGAGCTCGGAGTCCCGGGCTGGGAAAGACGGCACCAGAGTTGGTGGATCGACCCAGAGGCGTTGCTTCTGTTCACAGCGACCGTCGACCCGATCGACCCGCGTCTGCGTGAAGAGGCGATGGTTTGGTGTCTCCAGCATCGGCGTTTTCTGTCGGAAGCTCGACTCAAAAGCCTGCTTGGCGAACCTCGATTCGGCGAATCGGCCCGGTATCAGCCGCAGCTCGGCCGCTTTCTGGCCACAGTCTCGATGGCACGATCCCATGGGCTCGGAGAGTCACATCAGCCCTATCCGGTGCGGCTCCGTCAGAGATCAGGCCCTGGAGGCCTCAACCGTGTGGCTCAGCTCTCGCTGAGGATTCGCACCTTGCTGGGGGTCACGGCAAAAGCCGAGGTCGTCCGTGTGTTTCTGGACCGATCGGATGAGACCTTGACCGCCGCCGACCTGGTCAACGAGGGAGTCGGGTACACGAAAAGGGCAACGCGTGACGCGCTTGAAGACCTGCGCATGGGCGGTTTTGCCGAGCTGGAGGTATCGGGAAACCGGAAGGGGTACCGATTCCTTGGCCGAAGGAGCTTTTCCGAGCTTCTCGCACCCGAGCCGGTCCATTTCCCGAAGTGGCGACAGCTGTTCGCGGTGCTCCGCGGTTCTCTCAACCTGATCGAGGAGATCGACAGGTTCCGCCCGTCAACCAGGCCGGTCGAAATCCGGAGATCCTTCACGGCTCTCGCTTCGCAGATTCGCGGCGCCGGGCTTCAGCCTCCCGCCCTTGATGCAGGCTCCGATGCATTTGAGGAGTTCAAGGCTTGGGTCGGTGAGTTGCTCGAGTCACTCGCCTCAGGTTCGACGGACTGGACGTCGAGGAGCCGGTAGCCGGTACTCGGTACCCAGTATCCAGCCCCCTCTGGGTACTGGGCACTGGTTACTGGGTACTGGTTGGGCGGGTGGGACTGGCCACTGGCCACTGGGTACTGGCTACTGGCCACTGGCCACTGGCTACTGGCCACTGGCCACTGGCTTTTACTGTGAAGGTGGCACCCTTCGGCACGCATCTCGAACATCCGGCGTCACCAGCCCATATTGACGCCGAAGGCGAGAGTGTCCTCGTACAATGGCCGACCCGTTGCCGTGCGGCTGTCGGTCAAGCGCCACTCCAAGGAGATGATGACGTTCGGGTGGGGCTGGTAGGCCCCCCCGATCAAGAAGTCGAGGATGCGGTACTCGGTGTCCACGGTGTCGTCGTCGGGCTCGAGCCAGTTGAGGCCGCCGAAAATAGACCAGTGTTCGTCGAACGACCAACGGCCGAAGACCTCGCTGCCGAGGCTGTCGAACCAGGTTTCCTCGTCATCCATCTCCCGCTGCTCGCCGCGTGTCAGCACCACCGCCAGCTCCAGGGGGCCACGGTCCCAGTTGGCGCCGATGATGGTGGCGGTGTCGCCGAGGTGGGGCTCGTTGGGACCGGGATCCTCGACCCCGTCCCTCACCTGGTTGTATGCCAGACCGATGGCCAGGGCATCGCTGGGCGACCACCGGAGTGATCCACTGATTGTGTCGCCGAAGCCTTGATCGTTGGCAGTGCTGCTGCGGTTCTGGGACTGTAGGCCGAACATCACCGGCCCCCCACCGATTCGGTAGATGGCCGCGTTCGAAGCTCGGCCGGTACCGTTGATGCCACCGTCTCCAAGTGCCCCGGAGGCCTGTGCTCCGAAGGTGTAGAACCGGTCCGTCCACCCGGCCACGTCGTAGTACACCGACCACTGCTTGCCCCATGTCAGGTCACCGTACGGTGTCTCGAATCCTACATAGCCGAGGCGTGTGGTGAAGGCCTGAGAGCCCTCGCCGAAGGCGTAGCCGGGGTCACCACCCACGTCGATCGTGGGATTCTGGTTGACCAGGTTCACGCCCGCCTCCAGGCGTCCGACTACCGCCCAGCGCTCGCCGCCCAGGTATCGGCCGTAGTACCCGACGCGCGAGAAGCGGTCGATGAACTCGATGTCGTCCGCGGTGAGCAGGGTCCGGACGCGGAGGCTGCCGTAGAAGTCGCTTTCGAACCGGTCGAAGGTCGTCTTCTTCGCGGGGTGCGGATCACTCGACTCGGCCTCCGCCGCCACGGCCTCGGGTTCCTCGAGTGC
>SBFI01000351.1 GCA_006227875.1 Acidobacteriota bacterium | reverse complement strand
GATTTCGATGACGACGGCAGGTTGGACCTCTATGTGGCCAACGACATCTCCGACAACGCCCTGTTTCTAAATCGTGGGGAGACCTTCGAGGACGTCAGCCTGGCGGCCTGGGTGGCCGACTATCGCGGCGCCATGGGGCTGGCCGCGGGTGACTGGAATCGGGATGGTGACGAAGATCTCTTTGTCACCCACTGGATCGCCCAGGAGAACGCCCTCTACGATTCCCGTCTGGTTGAGCTCGAGCGCAACCGCGTCGAGGGCCTCCCGATCCAGCTCAGCTTTTCCGACCAGGCGGCCCGGCTGGGTCTGGGTCAGATAGCCCTGCATTCGATTGGTTGGGGAACCGGCTTTGTCGATTTGGATGCCGACGGCTGGCTCGACCTGCTGGTGGTCAACGGCAGCACCCTCGAGACCGACGAGGAGCCAAAGGGACTCAAACGGCAACCGGCGATGCTGCTCTGGAACCAGAAGGGGGAGTACTTTCACGACCTGGCGCCGCTCTCCGAGCTGTTGGCGACACCCCATGTGGGCCGCGGGCTGGCGCTGTCCGACTACGACGCCGACGGCGATCTCGACATCCTGATCGTCCATCTCTACGAGGGTGTGCAGCTGCTGCGCAACGACATGCAGAGCGGCAACTGGCTGCAGATACGCCTACGCAACCGGGTCGCTGAGACCGATGACACCAAAGGGTTGGGGGACGGGTCGACGGTTACCGCCAAGATGGGCGACGTCCTGCAGCGACGGTCGGTGACAGGCGCCTCCTACCTGTCGCAGAGCAGCCGGGTGCTCCACTTCGGCTTGGGCGACGCCGAAGCGCTCGCCGATGTGGAAGTGAGATGGCTGGCCGGAGAGCCGGAGAGCTTTGGCTCGCTCGCGGCCAACAGCCTATGGGAGCTCACCGAGGGAAGCGGTGAGCCCCGGAGATTAACGGCCTCCGCGGGGCTTACCGATCGTGAGCAAATCGTGGAGTTCTGGAACAAGCAGCGCGCGGGGATGGATGCGGTCAAGATAGAGGGCGATCTGCCCAAGGCGATCGAGCTGTTTCGCCAGGCGTTGGCGCTCGATCCCGCGCACGAGGACTCCCGCTACTACCTGGCCAACTGTCTGGCCGCCGAGGGTGATCTGGAAGGGGCGCTGGCGGAGCTCGACACCATGCGTCGACTGAGCCCGGGCAGTCATCGGGCCCACAAGCAGTGGGGAGTGCTGCGGGCAGTGACCGCCGAGTCGGACGCCGATCTGGAGGCGGCCGGCCTGGCCCTGGAGCGGGCACTGGAGATCAACCAGGAAGCGACCGGCAGTCTGTCGGTGTTGGGAGAGATCGCCTTGATGCAGGAAGATCGGGCCCTGGCCGACGATCGTCTGGCGCGGGCAACCCGCACGAATCCCAAAGCGGTGGGAGGGTTCTTCCTGCGTGGCTATATATCCTGGAAGAACGGAGAGTCCGCCGATGCTGTCCACCACCTGGAGGCGGCCCAGGCGGCCCGCGGTCCGGAGTGGAAGCCCGAGGGCACGGTAGCCGAAGGTGATGTGGCCAGCCGGATGCACCGCGAGGTGACACCGCTGTCACTCTACTGGGAGAGCTGGGACGGAATTCCGGATCCGCAGACCGCCTTTGCGGACCTCGACAACTTCCTGGCCTCGCGCTGAGGCGTTAAGCCGTCTTCCTCTTTGCATCTCGCTTCGAGGGAGACCGTAGTCGACAAACCGTACTGCGAAATGGGGGGACCATGATCGACAATGCCTATGGGTACCGTTTGGTGGAGCCGGGTCGACCTCTCGTGCGCCACGAGCTGCCACCCCTCGAGCCGGGTCCGGCAGAGGTCGTCGTCGAAGTAGCCGGCTGTGGGGTCTGTCACACCGATGTGAGCTTTGCCGTCGACGGTGTGCCCACCCGCCATCCCCTGCCGCTCGTCCTGGGACACGAGATCTCGGGGCGGGTGGTGCTGGCCGGCGACGGGGCCGGGGAGTGGCTGGATCGGGCGGTCATCGTGCCGGCGGTGGTGCCGTGCGGGAACTGTCCGACCTGCGCCGCCGGCAGACCGACGATCTGCAAAGACCAGTTCATGCCGGGCAATCACGGGGACGGCGGCTTTGCCACCCATGTGCGGGTCCCCGCCAACGGTCTGTGTGCCGTCCCCGACGAGCTGCCGGAAGGAGTCACTCTGGAGATGTTGTCGGTGGTGGCCGATGCGGTGACCACACCGCTCGAGGCGATTCGGCGGGCGGGTTTGACGAGCGACGACGTGGCCGTTTTTGTCGGTGTCGGTGGGGTAGGGGGGTTTGGAGTCCAGGTCGCCGCGGCGATGGGGGCGGCGGTAGCCGCGGTCGACATCGATCAGGATCGGCTCGAGCTGGCCTCCAACCACGGCGCGGCTCTGGCTCTCGACGCCGCCAGAAAGAACCTCAAAGAGATAAAGACGGCGGTGCGTGAGTTCGCGGGCGCCAGCGGTCGCAAGGGGATCGGCCTCAAGATCTTCGAAACCAGTGGCACACCGGCGGGGCAGGAGACCGCTTACGCTCTTCTCGGTCCCGGCTCCCATCTGGCGGTGGTAGGTTTCACCCCCAAGAAGGTCGAGCTGCGATTGTCGAACCTCATGGCTTTCGATGCCAGGGCGGAAGGCAACTGGGGGAGCTCCCCGGAGTGCTACCCACAAGCCCTGGAGATGATATTGGCGGGCAAAGTGAAGCTCGAGCCGTATGTTGAATTCTTTCCACTCGACGAGGCGCCGTCGGTGCTGGAGGGGGTGGCAGAGCACCGCCTCCGCCGGCGGGCGATCCTGGTACCGTCGAAGGAGGCGAGATCGTGAAAGATCACAATCTGACCGAAGGGTTCACCCCGCGGGAGATCCTCTACGAACACCGACCGATCCTCGATCGCTCGGGGGAGGCGGTGGAGGGGCTCCACAACGTCTGGATCACGCTCAACAACCCAAAAGAGCTCAACAGCTACACCACGGAGACGGTCAAAGAGGTCATCCTCGCCTTTCGTCAGGCGAGCAACGACCGCGCGGCGGTGGCGGTGGTTTTTACCGGTGCCGGCGACCGGGCCTTCTGCACCGGCGGCAACACCCGCGAATACGCCGAGGTCTACTCCG
>SBFI01000179.1 GCA_006227875.1 Acidobacteriota bacterium | reverse complement strand
TCGCATCCCTCCTTGCTGCCGGTGAGCGCCAGCTCGTGGCGCAGCACGTGAAGCAGCGACCAGCGCGGCTCCACCAGCAACCGGTGCCGTTGGCCGTTGATGGTGAGGGCCACGGGGACCATTTCCCCGGCCGCCACCACCTGGGCTCCGGTCTCGGCAGCCGCGGGGGCGGCGCCGGCGGCTCCGCCCGCGGCCAGGCCCACGGCCCCCACTCCGGCGCCGGTGAGGAAGTCGCGGCGGCTGACACCGCTTGTTCCCGGTTCTTTCTTCTTCTTCCGGTGGTCTTCTCCCATTGGGCTCCTCCGGTCAGGTTGAGGTGAAGGCATCAACTATACAACGCAGCCGGTGTCGGCTCTGGTATTTGCTGCAGCCAGGGGACAATACGGTCTAGAATCCCCAAATCCAGGGATTGACCCGGGAATGGTCCCATCCAAGCCTCTGATCTCGGTGGTGCTGCCGGTGTGGAACGGCGAGCGCTATCTAGTCGAGTCGATAGACAGCATTCTGTCCCAGACATTTCGGAGTTTCGAGCTGATCGTCGTCGACGACGGCAGCACCGACCGATCGCTCGAGATCATCCGTTCATACAAGGATCCCCGGGTACGGGTCTTTGTGCGTGATCACCAGGGTCTGGCGCCCACACTCGACTTTGGCATTCAACGGGCCCGTGCGCGTTGGATCGCGCGCCAGGATGCCGATGACGTCAGCCATCCGCAGCGGCTCGCGCTCCAGATGCAGACGCTCGAGGAGAATCCCGAGGCTATCCTCTGCTACTGCGATGTCGAACTGGTGGGAGAAAGTGCCTATTTTCCGTCGATCGAGCGCTTCCCGCACACAATGGGTCTACTGGCTGTGCAGCTTTGCTATCAATGTCCAATTGCGCACAGCAGCGTCATCTTCGACCGGGGCGCCTATCGGGAGGTGGGGGGCTACTCGGTGGCCGAGCAGTACGCCGAGGACTTTGGCCTGTGGGGGAGGCTCGTCCGCTATGGTGACTTCGTGAGCCTGCCGAAAAAGCTGGTCAAGTTCCGGTTGCACGGCGAATCGATCACCATGCGGGCGCGTGGCGATCACAACGAAATGTCCCGTGGCATTGCCATCCGGCACTGTGGCGAGTTCTTCCGTATCGAGGTGGTGCGCTCCATCCGCGCCTACCGCACCCTGATGCGGGAGGCCGGATCCCATCGCTACATCGACTGGCTCTGGCTTCTGTTCTTGTGTGTGCCGCGGTTGAAGTGGAAGAGCACCGAGCTCTACTCCTGGTTGGCCGGGCAATCGGTCAGACGGCTGGTTGGCCGCTAGGACCTAGCCCTTCCGCATCCAGATCTCGGTACCCCCCTTCTCGTAGCGCACTTCGTCCATCAGTTGGTTGATCAGGTAGATACCACGACCGTGGTCGGAGTAGAGCTGTTGGCCGACCACCGGGCTGGGGACATCCTTGGGATCGAAACCACCGCCAGGGTCTCGGACCACGACGATAATGCCGCGGCTCTGGTCGCAACCGACGCTGATCTGTACCTGTGCATCCGGGTCTTGTTTGCAGCCGTGAGTGACCGCGTTGGCCAGCGCCTCCTGCAGCACGAGCTCGATGTCGAACTCCTTGCCTACGCCGCACCCCATCTCCTTGATAGCGGACATGATCTGCTCGACAACAGGTGCGATGGCCTTGACTTCTCCGGGGACCGTCAGATCGAGACGGAGGATGAGGTCCTCGCTGTCGAATTCGCAACGGGGTAGATTTGTGGTTGTCATGGCCTCCATCCTCCTGGACCCCGAGCGACGGGTCCCGACAGCCGCCCTCCCTGCAACGCTTGCTCTTCCGATCGAACTAACCCATTCTAGCTCAGCGTTGCACGCCCGCCCAACCGGCACTCCGATTCGTAGGCCTGGGCCAGCCAGGTCAATAGCACCTGCCCGGCCTCCTTGGGGGAGCGCCCAAAGACGATGATGCCGTCGTCGTGACCCCCCATGGCCAGGATCCGACGCTCGGGCAAGACGGTCTCGCGGTAGAGCCGTTTGACCTCCGCCGCCATATCTGGTGTGGTCGGTGGTGGGGAGCCGCAGCTCGCGGGCCCGCCCCCAGATAGTCGGTGAGTGGGCGTGAAGCACACAACGGATCTGGGGTCCGGCATCGTAGAGCGCCGCGTGGGTCATCGACTCGGAGGAGGGCCGGACAAGACCGTGGCACTCCACTCGATTGGCCGGGAAGTCGTAGCGTTCGACAACCGCGAAGTCGGCCAGACCGATGGCGCGTTTGCCCGCCGTCTGGGTGCCGGTGATGAGAAAGGAGCGGCGCCCCAGGGCGTCGACGGGCGGACCGAGGCGGGCGCTGACGTTGCCGTAGCCTGCCCCTTCGTAGCGGGAGGGGTCCTGTCCGACCAAGCCGGTGAGGGCCATGATCTCGCGCCAGGCGATGAGCTTGCAGACGAGCTCACCCAACCGCCTGTCATCGAGCGGCTGGTCGCGGTGCACGACCTCGAATTTGATGACGCCTTCCTGCTGCACTCTGTCGCTATCCTTCACTCTGGAGCCGTTTTCAAGACCGATTATGGCAAGAAACCGGTGCCTGGCCCTGTCGATGCGTCGTATCATGACCTTTTGACGTTGGTCCCGTACAGTTCCAGGGAGGAGAGGTGCTCATGAGATCCCATTCATCTGTGCTTGCCGCCCTTCTTCTGTCGTTCACGCTGGTCTCGACCACGTTGGCTGGAGAGGTCGGAGAAGCCCCGACCCAGACCCGCTACACCGTGCTACTCATGGGCAACCCTGCCGGTTCGCTCATGACCCAAAAGGGTCCGAGCCGCGAAGTGCGTTGCTTCTTCGAATACACCGATCGTGGTCGTGGTCCCAAGGTGGAGACGGTATTCGTTCTCGACGAGCGCGGTTTGCCGATCGTGCACGAGATCCAGGGCAACGATTATCTCAAGGCACCCGTGGAGGAGAGTTTTTCCATGATAGATGGACAGGCTTCCTGGAGGAATCAGGGCGAGCAAGGGAGCCAGCCGCTCGAGAATCCATCTTTCTACGTGGGTATGAACGATCCGCCGGAGATGCTGGCGGTACTGGCGAGGGCTCTGTTGAAGAGCCCAGACCGGCGGCTGGCGCTGCTCCCCGCGGGGGAAGCGAGTGTTGAGAAGGTCGGCGAGCTCGAGGTCTCCAGCGACGATCGCAAGATCACCGTCCATCAATACTCGATGACCGGATTGGGTTTTACCCCGACCTCGGTCTGGCTCGACCGGGAGCTGGAGCTTTTTGCCATCGACACCGGTTGGCTGGGGGTCATCCGGGAGGGTTGGGAGCCGGCGCTCGAGTCAATATCGGCGGCCCAGAAGAAGAGGGAGAGCCGGCTCTACGCCGACTGGGCCCGCAGGTATGCCCACCGGCCTCCGGGGCCGGTGGCGTTTACCGGTGGGCGTCTCTTCGACAGCAAGACGGCCAAGGCGATAGCCGGGATGACGGTGGTCGTCGATGGAGAGCGGATTGCGGCGCTTGGCCGCGATGGCGAGGTCGAGATCCCGGTTGACGCCCAGGTCATCGATGCCACGGGCAAGTCGATCCTGCCCGGACTCTGGGACATGCACACCCACGTCTCGGATGTGGATGGCCTGCTCAATATCGCCGGCGGAGTCACTTCCGTGCGGGATCTGGCCAACGACATCGACATCGTGCTCGAGATTCGCCGGAAATGGGACTCGGGCGAGGCCATCGGCCCCCGGCTGCTGGTCACCGGTTTCATGGACGGCCCCGGTCCGTACGCCGGACCGACGAAAGTGCTGGTGAGCACGGTCGAAGAGGGGCGGGCCGCCATCGACCGCTATCACGAGCTGGGCTATCCGCAGATCAAGATCTACAGCTCGGTCAAGCCGGAGCTGATACCGGCGCTGGTCGATCATGCCCACGAGAAGGGAATGCGGGTCAGCGGCCACATCCCGGCCTTTATGACCGCGCGCATGGCGGTGGAGCAGGGCTACGACGAGGTCCAGCACATCAACATGCTGTTCTTGAACTTCTGGCCCGATGACGTGCCCGATACCCGCACCCCTGCCCGTTTTACCGAGGTGGCGCAGAGGGGAGCATCGCTCGACCTCGACTCGGAGGAGGTGCAGGCCTTCTTCGGGCTTTTGGTGGAGAAGGGTGTGGTGGTCGATCCGACCGTGGCCATCTTCGAAGGGATGTTCACCGGTCGGCCGGGCGAGACGGATCCCGGTGCCAGGAAGATCGCTCATCGTCTCCCACCCCAGGTACGTCGCGGCTTCCTCACCGGCGGCTTGCCGGTGCCGGAGGGGATGGACCAGCTATATCGCAACTCCTACCGGGCGATGCTGGAGATGGTGCGTCGGGTCTACGACGCCGGGATCCCGGTCGTCGCCGGAACCGACGCCCTGGCCGGCTTTATGCTCCATCGCGAGCTCGAGCTCTACGTCGAAGCCGGCATCCCCAGTGAGGAGGTGTTGCGGATTGCCACGCTCCAGGCGGCAACCGTTGCCAACCATGCAGACCGGTTGGGCTCGATCGAGCCGGGCAAACTGGCCGATCTCATTCTGGTCGACGGCGATCCGATTTCCGATATCAGCGACATCCGGAATGTCGTGCTGACGGTCAAGGGTGGGGTGCTGTACAAGCCCGAGGAGCTCTATCCGTTGGTCGGCGTCAAGCCCTGATGCGTGGCTTCATCCTCCAACCCACCTACCGGATCGAATCGGGTCGGCCGGTGGTGCATCTCTTTGGCAAGTTGGAGACGGGCGAGTCGTTTCTGGTGCGCGACGGCCGGCTGGTGCCCCACTTCTGGGTGCGGGCCGCCGACGGCGAGCGGGCGGGCGCCCTGGTAGCGGAGCCGCTGGTCGAAAGTGATCGGGTCACGTTCGCCGGCGAGCCGGTGCTGCGCGTCGAGGTGCCCACACCGCCCGACACCCCGCCGCTGCGCGATCGGCTCCAACGCTCCGGGATCCGGTGCTACGAGGCGGATGTCCGCTTCGGAATGAGGTATCTGATCGACAAGGGGATCCGTGGCTCGCTGACAATCAGCGGCGAAGGCCGAGCGGGCCGGGGCATCGACCGGGTGTTCGAAGAGCCCGAGATCGGCACGGCCGACTGGACCCCCGAGCTGACGGTCCTCTCCTTCGATATCGAGACCGATCCCAAGGC
>SBFI01000089.1 GCA_006227875.1 Acidobacteriota bacterium | reverse complement strand
AGATGCTGAAGAGCCCGGCGGGAAACTTGGAGGGGTTGGCCGCGGCATCGGCGGCACCGCAATCGGAGATGGTCTTGACCCGTAGCCCGGTGATGCGACCCTCCTTGTTGGCTGCCATCTCGGCGGTGATGTGGTCGTCGCGGGCAAAGCTGTCGGCCTGCAGATTCTCGCTCCGATCCTCGATCCACTTGACCGGTGCGCCGGTGACCAGGCTGGCCACCGCACAGACGACATAGCCCGGATAGACCGGCACCTTGCCGCCAAAGCCACCACCGATGTCGGGCGAGATGATCTGCACCTTTTGCTCGGGCAGACCGCTGACCATGGAGAAGACCGTGCGGTGGGCATGCGGTGCCTGTGAGGTCATGTAGATCTTCATCTGCTCGGTGGCCTTGTTGTAGCTCGCCACCATGCCGCAGGTCTCGATCGAGCTGACGTGGAGCCGTGGCAGGTGCATGGACTGCTCGACGACGTGGGCCGCCTCGGCAAAAACCTTGTCGGTGGCCTCCTTGTCACCCGCCTCCCAGTGCCAGATGTGGTTGGTCTTCTTCTCCTTGTCCTCTCGAACGATGATTTTGTCCTCGAGCGCCACGTGGGGGTCGACCACCGCCTCCAGCGGTTCGTACTCGACGTAGATCCGCTCGATGGCATCGGCGGCGATGTAGCGATCGGTGGCGATGACCGCGCAGACCTCCTGCGCGTAGTAGATGACCCGGTCGATGGGCAGCACCATCTGGGTGTCTGACATGAGGGTCGGCATCCAGTGCAGATCGCCGGCCGCCTTCAGATCCTCACCCTTGATGACTGCCAGAACACCGTCCATGGCCAGGGCCTCGCTGTCATCGATGCTGACGATCTTGGCGTGGGCGTAGGGGCTGCGCACGATGTCCATGTAGAGCATCCCGGGCAGCTTGACGTCGTCGACATAGTTGCCCTTGCCCTGGAGGAACCGCGGGTCCTCCTTGCGCTTCATCCGGTGACCCATGCCGCAGACCTCTGGCGGTGTCGTTACCCGGACCTCTTCGCTGGTCTTGACCTCGGCCGAGACGCCTTCGGGTTGCGGGCTGTGCTCTTCGAAACGATCTTCCAGATGAGTGGTCATGCGCTCGCCTCCTCAGCGGAGCTACCTTGTGCCTTTTCAGCGGCGTATTGGATGGCCTCGACGATCTTGTTGTAGCCGGTGCAGCGACAGAGATTGCCGGAGATGGCCCAGCGGATCTCCTCTTCGGTCGGGTTGGGGTTGCCGGCCAGCAGGTGTTTGGCGCTCATGATCATCCCGGGTGTGCAGTAGCCGCACTGGAGACCGTGGTTTTCCCAGAAGCCCTCCTGGAGCGGGTGGAGCTCACCGTTCTGAGCCACACCCTCGATGGTCTCGAGGCTGGCGCCGTCGGCCTGCACCGCAAAGACCGTACAGCTCTTGACCGCGCGGCCGTTCATCAGCACCGTGCAGGCGCCGCAGCTGGTGGTGTCGCAGCCGATGTGGGTGCCGGTGAGAGCGAGCTCTTCGCGGATGAAGTGGACCAGCAGGGTGCGGCTGTCTACTTCCTTTGTCGACTCTGCGCCGTTGACCGTTACCGTGATGGTGTGTCTGCTCATGCCTTGCCTCCTGTGGCCCGCTCGACCGCCTTGCGGATGGCCCGCTTGGCGAGAACTCGTGTCAGGTCTCTCTTGTAGTCCACCGATCCCCGGAGATCGGCCGAGGGGTCGCATTCGGCGGCCGCCGCCTTGCCCGCACTCTCCACCACCTCGTCGGTGACGGCCTGACCGGTGAGCGCCTTCTCGGCCTCGGTCGCCCGCATGGGCACCGGGCTTACGTTGGTGAGGCCGATGCGGGCGCTGGCGACGGTGTTGCCGTCCATCGTCAGCTGGACAGCTACGGCCGAAATGGCGTAATCGCCCACCTTCCGTTCGACCTTGACGTAGGCGCCGCCGCTCTCTTTGCCCGGCGACGGAATGCGAATCTCGGTGAGAATCTCGTTGGGCTCGAGTGAGGTCTCGAACAGACCGACAAAGAACTCGTCGATCGGGATGGTGCGGGTGCCCTTGGGTCCCTGGGCCACGATCTCGGCGTTGTAGGCCAGCATGGTGGCCGGGTGGTCGTTGGCCGGATCGGCGTGAGCGAGGTTGCCACCCACCGTTGCCAGGTTGCGGACCAGCGGATCGGCGATCACCCGGGCGGTATCCGCAAGCAGTGGATAGCCCTCTTGGACGAGCGCCGACTCTTCGAGCGTCGACTCCCGGGTCAGACCGCCGATGACCAGGGAACCGTTGTCCTGGCGAACGACGTCCAGATCGGTCAGGCGATTGATATCGATGAGGGTCTCGGGCATGGCCAGGCGGAAGCGCATGGCCGGAATCAGGCTCTGACCCCCGGCGAGAATCTTGGCGTTCTCCCCGTGCTCACCCAAAAGGGCCAGGGCATCCTCGAGGGTAGTGGGGGAGTGATAGTCGAACGACCCTGGTATCACGGTGCCTCCTTCCGGTGCAGATGGTTTACAGATCGAGCTCTTGGAGGGATCTATGGAGTCCCCTCAAAACAGAATCAGATAGAGAAGAAGCAGGACGAGGAGGATGGCGCCGCCGATTAGAACCGGTTTTGGGATCAGATCTTTGGCCACCTCCTTGGCCACCCGCGCGGCGAATTCGGTCTGCGAGGGAGGCTGTGGCGTTAGTACGGCTGTCTCCACCGCTTCGTTACCGCCGGCCGCGGAGCTGCGAGCCTTCAGCGTATCGTTCAATCCATCGAGGCTCTGCTTGATGATCGCTTTGGCCGAGCTGTCGAGGAGCCGTTGGCCGACACTGGCGATGCGGCCGCCGACCTGGGCATCGCCGTCGTATCGGAGCCGGGTCTGGTCCCCTTCGCCGCTGAGCCCTACCGTTGCCGTCGCTTTTACAAAACCCGGGGCCCCTCTGCCATCCACTTTCATTGTGTAGCCCTCGGGGGGCCGGATGTCCTCGAGCTGGATCTTCCCCTGGAACTTGCCCTGGACTGGACCGACCTTGATGTTGAGTGTCCCCTCGTACTGGTTGTCACCCACCAGCTCGAGCTTCTCGCAACCCGGCATCGTGGCCGCGAGCACCCCCGGATCGAGGAGACCTTCCCAGACCTGTTGCGGCGCG
>SBFI01000120.1 GCA_006227875.1 Acidobacteriota bacterium | reverse complement strand
CTGAGAAGACCGGCGGTGAGGTCGTGGTCTTCAGCCTGGGTCCCGAGCGGGTGCGAGAGGCGTTGCGCAAGGGGCTGGCTCTTGGTGCCAGTCGCGCCGTCCATCTGAGCGATCCGGCGTTTCTCGGCGGCGACTCGCTGGCGACCGGGCGTGCCCTGGCGGCGGCGCTGGCCCAGGAGGAGGAGCCGTTCGACCTGGTGCTCACCGGCTCGCAGTCCGACGATGCCGGGTACGACTCGACCGGTTCGGTGATCGCCGGTCATCTCGGCTGGCCACACGCCTGGCTGGTCATGGGTGTGGAGGTGGAGGAGGGAGAAAAGAGCGCCAAGGTGAAGCGCGAGATGGAAAGTGGCATGAACGAGATCTTCCGTCTCGGACTGCCCGCGGTCCTGGAGATTCAAGCCGGGATCAATCAGCCCCGCTACGCCTCGCTCAAAGGCATCATGCAGGCCAAGAAGAAGGAGATCCGTGAGACCGGGCCCGACGACTTCGGGCTGGCGGCGACAGATGTCGGCGCCGCCGGCTCCCGTCTCGAGATCCTCTCGGTGGCCTTCCCGGAGACGGGTAAGGCGGCGGAGATCTTCGAGGGCGATCCTGCCGCGGCGGCCGCACAGCTGGTCGAGAAACTGCAGAAGGAAGCGAGGGTACTCTGATGGCAAAGAAGATCTGGGTAGTTCTGCAGCAACGCGACGGCAAGCTCCACCGGATGTCGTGGGAAGCCGTGGTCGCCGGTCAGCAGCTGGCCGCGCTCGACGGTGGGGAAGTGACGGCGGTGATCCTGGGTAGCGGGCTGGAGGCGAGTGCCGAGGAGTTGGCGTCGACCGCCCTGGCGGGAGTCCATCTGGTGGACAACGAGGCTCTTGCCACCTACGCTCCGGGCCCATTTATCGGTGCCCTGGCCGCCGCGATCGAGGCCGAGAAGCCCGATCTGGTGATTTTCCCCCACACCTACCAATCGGTCGATTTCGTGCCGCGGCTGGCCCAGACGGTGGGTGCCGCGCTCGTCCCCGAGATCACAGGTTTCGAGTCGGCCGATGGGAGTCTGGTCTTCCGCCGTCCGATCATGGCCGGCAAGCTCGAAGCACAGGTACGGGCCAAAGGTGAAGGCACGGTGGTGATCTCGGTGCAGTCGGGGGCCTTTTCGCCCGACGAGCTCCAGTCCGGTTCGGCGGCGGTCCTACCTCTGGCGATCGATCTGCCCGAGCTGTCGGCCGACAGGGAGATCCTCGGTGTGGAGGAGGTGGGTGGCGAGCAGGTCGATTTGTCGCAGTCGGAGGTAGTTGTGGCGGTGGGTCGGGGAATCGGTGGCGCCGACAACATGGGCATCATCGAAGAGCTGGCTGGAGCCCTGGGCGGCGAGATCGGCGCCAGCCGACCGGTTATCGACAGTGGCTGGCTGCCACGAGATCGACAGATCGGCTCCAGCGGCCAGACCGTGGCTCCCAAGCTCTATCTGGCTGCCGGTATCTCCGGAGCGATCCAACATCTGGTGGGGATGAAGGGCTCCAAGGTGATCGTGGCCATCAACAAGGACGCCAGCGCACCGATCTTCGGCATCGCCCAGTACGGCATTGTGGGTGACCTGCACGAGATAGTGCCGGCGCTGACCGAGGCGATCCGCGAGGCCAATACGGAGGAAAAGGAAGATTAGCCGCGCCGCAGCTCGTAGAGCACGAGCGCCGCGGCGACGGTGGCGTTGAGCGACTCGACCGGCTCGGCCACCGGGATGGTGAGCCGCAGATCGGCGCGCGCCACGAGCTCCTCCGCCAGACCGGGACCTTCGGCACCAATCGCCAACACCGCGGGCCGGCTCAGGGCGGCCCGGTCGAGTGTCACGCCACCCCGGGGAACAAGAGCGATCCAGGCGGGGGGAGAATTTTCGAGGTGTCGGTCCAGGGCCTCAGGCTCGGTGCCGACGGCCACCGGGATGCGGAGCAGGCTGCCTGCCGAGGCCCGCAGGGCCCGGGCATGGTTGGGATCGACGGTGCCGGGAGCGAGCGCCAACCCGGTGGCGTCGAAGGCTTCGGCGGTGCGCGCCAGGGCGCCAAGATTGCCCGGATCCTGCAGCCGGTCGAGGTAGAGATAGAGACCGTCGTCGGCGCGCGGCAGGCCCTCGGGACCGCCTCGTGGCAGCTCGACCAGGGCCAGGGCTCCCCGCGGTGAGTCGGAATCGGTGAGACTGTCGAGCAGCTCCGGCGCGATCCGGGTGGGCTCGGCGGGCAGGGTACCGATCAACTCTTGGCCTTCGGGCCGGTCGCAAAACTCGGGGGTGACCAGGACCAACTCTGGTTGGTGGCCCGCGGCCAGCGCTTCGTGGATGAGATGTGGCCCTTCGAGCAGGGCATGATCGCCTTTACACCGGCGCAAGCGCCGCATATTCTTAAAGGTCCGGTTCTGACGACTATTGATCATGCAAAGAGATCTTAGGGCCTTCTGGAGCCGCTTCCAAGCCGGCATCGAAGTGGCGGTAGCCAGCTCCGCCCCCGACAAGCTGTTGGGTGTGCGCGACGGCTTCCTGCGCTGCTTCCACGACGGGCTTGGCCGACCCATCCCGATTGCCGTCGTGCCCCACCAGGACGGCAACGAGCGGCTGGGTCTGCCGATGTCCGACGAAGAGACCATCGAGCTTGCACGGCGGCGTGCTACCGAGCTGCGCGAAGAGCTCGGTGCCACCTATCACTTCTATGTCGGCACCGAGGGCGGACTCCACTCGCTCGAGCTCGACGCCAGGATGCACTACTTCGTCAGCAGCTGGACGGTCATCGTCGGTCTTGCCGGCGAGGCCTGGGGGGCCAGCGGCTCGGTCGAGATCCCTCAACGTCTCATCCAGGGACTCGACGACCATCAGATTCCGTTTGCCATCCCCGGCACCCGGCGCAAGGGTGGGATGACCAGCTCGATTACCGGCGGTCTGGAGACACGCCGCAGCGCGGTCGCCGTCTCCACCTTCAACGCGCTGTCGACCGTCCTCTACGGCATCCTCGAAAGCCACCCTCTGCGGCGCTCCTGACACCATTTCCAACTGATTGACCGCTTTTTTTGGCCTCTGGTAAGATCCGCGCACCCTATGACTGATTCTGAGGTCTATCTCTTTACGTCCGAATCGGTGACCGAAGGACATCCGGACAAGGT
>SBFI01000309.1 GCA_006227875.1 Acidobacteriota bacterium | reverse complement strand
AACCTCGGCACCGATGACGAGATACCACTCGGTCGCAAGACCGTCTCGGTGATGGTCGACATACAGCCGATGGAGCTGCTACCGCTCGATCTGGCATTCGACCGCACCGACGCCGATACCAACGGCGTCGCCGATGTCCTCGAAGGGCTCAAGTTCTAGCACAAGGGAGGGAGCTATGAACAAGAATATGAAGAACCGTTTTCCCAAGATCCTGGCGGTACTGCCGGCAGCGGCACTGCTCGTCACCGTCTTTACCGGCTCCATGCTGCAGCCACGGCAGGCCTTCTCCGACGACCGCGAGCTGCTCGGCACCAAGGGCGACAAGCCTTTTGTCTTCTTCATCATCGACACCTCCTCGTCGATGCGGCGCTTTATCGGCGACGAATGGGTGCCGGGGGCCAACGACGACCCCAACTCCAAGGTCTATCAGGCCAAGAAGGCCATCTACGAGGTCGTCGAACAGGTGGGTGACAACGCCCTCTTCGGCTTTGCCACCTTCGACATCGGCAACGCCGACCCTCGCGACAAACACTGGCTCTACACCCCCGCGCAGAACCCGTCCTGGTTCGAGGATCCCGAGTTTGCCGGTGGCAGCGACACCCGGCCCTGGATCGGACCCGGCACCACCAATGTCGCCTACCCGCGAGCCGGACATCCCCTGCTCTTTGGGGACGACCGGAGCCACGACGACCAAGACCCGGCCCGGATCGACGACGACCACACGGACGGCAGCTGCCAGTACCCGGAGAACCTGGACGTGATGGTTGATGGCCGCGCCGCGGACGACCGCAACGCCAACAAAGACAACTGGACCGACACCCGGGCCCTCGGCCAGATGTGGTCTTTTGCCAAGCTGGGACGCCAGGGCGCGCACGACACCGTCCAATGGTTTCAGCTCAAGGGCAAGAAGTACCGCCTCACCTGGAAGGCGCTGACCGCCGGTCAGCTGGGTGATGTGCCGCTGAGCGTGGATGTCGTGCTCGAGCGCGAGGGTGACGGTGATTGCGGAGCCATCGCCTTCGACATGGTCTGGAAAGAGTCCCTCGAGCTGGTTCCCATGTACACCCAGGACCTGGACGGAGATGCCTTCACCACCGTCCCCACCGAGATCATCGCCCAGCATTCGAGGAGCCGCGGCTGGCTGTCGGCAGGAGACTACATTCCCTTCGGCGCCTGCTCTGCCGATCTCTTTCTGGAGAGCAACGACGACCCGGACGATGTGGGCCAGCAGTACAGCTACGACTTCATCGCCGACCCCCTCGCCCGCGACCCGGACAACAACACCCTCGACCGGGGAGACTTCATCCCCCTCGACTGGACAAATCCGGGATTCGTTGTCGGCAATCGACAGGAGATCATGCGACGCCTGGCCCCCTCCATCCTCCTCGGCGAGGAGCCCGACTTTCGCATGGCCCGCTACTACAAGGGCTACGACGAACGGGTCGGTGGCGACCTGGTGCTCAAGCCCGAATTCACCGGTTATCCACCCGTGACCTCGGGCAACAACACCCCGCTGGCCGGGTCGCTCTACCGCTTCCGGCAGTGGTACGACAACTGGCTCAACATCGCCATCGCTCAGGACCCGGACTGGGACTGCCGCTCCGGGGTCAATGTCATCCTGCTCACGGATGGCGCAGAGTCGTGTGGCGGCTCCTACGACGTTAAAGATGTACCGAAGTGGCCGGACTTCTGTCCCGACGGCGCCGACGTGCCCGGGTGCGGGGGCGGATCGGCGACTTGCCAGTGCATCAATAACGAGAACGAGGTTCCCGCCTATCAGGCCTGGGTTCTCAACAACGGTCTGGTCAACACGCTCGTCACCCGCGACGATCCGCTCACCCCCGACGACGAGACCCGGTACGACGATGTTGCGCGCGACGTCAAGACCTTTGTCATCGGTTACGACACCGATGAGGACAGTCTCAACTACACCGCCGAAGCGGGTGGAACCTGCTCCGACCGCAATGGCGACGAGATCGTCGACAAAGCCACCGAATGCGCGTACTTTCCTGCCAACAAAGACGAGTTGGTCGAGGACCTGCTCGCGATCTTCTCCGGCATCCGGGCGGAACCAAGAGCCTTTGTCCCGGCGGCTACCCCCCCGCGGACCTTCAATGCCGACGAGAAGATCGTTCTCACCAACTTCGTACCGGTCCCCGGTCAGTCGACCTGGGACGGTCACATGAACGCCTTTATCAAGCCGCTACCCCTGACCAGCGAAGGGAGGCCGGATACGAGCGTTGTCTGTAACGGCACCACCATTACCGAGGCTTGTTTTCTGTGGGATGCCGGAGAGGAGGTCGAAAAGCAAGCGCCCACCGAAAGTGAGGTCAATCTTGATCCGGCCGTCCTCGACATCGGCCCTGCGGCCGAGGAGCGCCGGGTCTTCTATGGACAGGAAGAGAGTGCCATCGCCCCCGACGCGGTGCCCCTACCCCGAAGACTCTTCGCCTTCAGCGACAGCACTACCCCAGCCGAGTGGACTGACCTGCTCACCGGTCTGGAGGTGGGTGCGGCCGAGGTGGACCGCGGCAAGGACATCATCCGAAATACCCTCAAGATCAAGGAAGCGACCATCCCCGATCCCGAGGGCACGACGATCGATGTCGAGATCCAGTATGTGCTCGCAGATGTCTTCCACTCCGACCCGGCGGTGATCGGCATACCCAGCGAAGGACGGTTCTTTGGTGTCGATCTCTTCAGCACCGACCCCTTCGATTGCACCGACAATCCGGGCTACCGCTGCTACTTCGAGAAACATCAATTCCGGCGCCAGGTGTTGGCGGCGGGCGCCAACGACGGCCAGGTCCACTTCTTCGATCTGGCGAGATTCCAGTACACGACCGATCCCGAGGAGGACGGAGAATTCGACAATGGCACCGGGCGGGAGCTCTTTTCCTATATCCCTCGCGGAATCTTGCCCAACGTACGGGATCAGGCCGAATTCGTGGATCACGATTGGGACGTCGATGGCCCTGTCCGGGTCGCCGACGTCTTCATCGATCCGGCCCACGACGGCATTCCCATCCCGAGTGGCGCACGGTGGCGCTGGGTGGTCTGCGGCGCGGTGGGCAGCTCTACTACGCCCTCGACATGACCCAGCCCGACAAGCTGGACACAAAGAACGTCGGAGTTCCCCTCAACGGCTACGTGCCCTCCTGTTGGAACGAGGGCGGGACTGCCGATTGTGGGCCGGTGCCCTACGGCGCTGCCCTGTGGGAATTCACCGATACCTGGGACGAAGATCCCCCGGGTGATCCGACAGGTGATACCGGTGTCGGCTACCCCGATCTGGGAGACACCTGGTCGGTCCCCAATACCGGCATGATCCGGGTGCTGGAGAATGACGGTAGCGAGGACGTCGAAGTCGTCAAATTCGTGGCGGTCTTTGGCGGCGGGCTGGATCCGGCCAAACTGGGCAATCAGGGCAACTGGCTCTACATGGTCGACATCGAGACCGGTAAGACCATCTACAAGAGGCGGCTGACCTCATCGGCGGCCTCCGAGCCGGCAGCGGTGGACACCGATCAGAACGGGTTCATCGACACCATCTTTATCGGCACCACGGACGGATACCTCTACAAAGCCGACGTGAGCGAGCCCAAGCTTCTCGATCCGACCGCGACGGTAACCGACTACTCCTCGGGTGTTGATGTCGTCAGAACCGTCAAGCGCGTCGTCGATACGGCGTGGGATCCGTTCAAGGTCTTCGACACCGGTGGGCGTCCGATCTTCTTCCCGCCCTCGGTGATCTTCGTGGCCAAGCTGGGACAGTACGCCCTCTCTTTCGGCACCGGCGATCGGGAGGATCTTCTGGCCATTACCAATCAAGTTCCACGCTTTTACACCTTTGTCGACGACGGTTTTGCCGCCGATGATATTCGTCTGCCGCTGGACGAGAACGATCTGGAGCTGATCGAATTCGATTCGGCGTTCGAGCAGACCGAGGACCTTCTTGTCAATCCACCGGCGAACAAAGAGGCCGGCTGGGTGCTCACCCTGACCGCCAATGAGAAGGTGATCACCAAGTCGCTGGCCTTTGCCGGCATTCTCACCTTCAGCACCTTTAGCCCCGACCTCACTGTGACCGACGAGTGTGGCGGCGCGGGTGCGGGCAGGATCTTCATCGTCAACACTACCAACGCCAACCCCTTGCATTCGCTGAGCGGCGACGCCACCCGCTTCTTCGATGTCTCCGACATCGTCACCAACCCCTACGTCGAACCGGGTGGCATGCCGGGCGACGATGACGATGACGACGATGACGACGGCGGCAATCCGTGTGCCGGCCAGCTCGCCATGACCCAGAGGCTGATGCAGCTCTTTCCTTCGGGTTGCAAGTTTGCCAACCGAACTGAGAACATAATGACCCAGCGCGCCGATACCGGTGTACAGTGCATCGCTCCTGTCCCGATATGCGTCGATCCGAAGAACTGGAAGGAGTTCTAGATGGGCATGAAGACACGACTCACAACCTATCCGACCCGCGCCCGGGCGTTTCGAGTCGGGCTCGTCCTTGGTCTGCTGATCGCTCTCACCGGTCTCCCGTCCGCCGCCGACTGGCTGGTGACCCAAAGTGGGGACCAGGTGGAGACGCGGGGCCCCTGGGAGATCAAGGGCAAGCTCGTCGTCTTCACCCTGCCCGGCGGCACCCTCTCCTCCATGCGGTTGTCGGACGTGGATCTGGACGCCAGCCAAAAGCTCACCGAAACTAAGAAGATGCCGAGTGCTCCGGCCGCCACCACGAGCCAGCGCCGCGAAGCGACCATCGTCATCACCGACAGCGACGTGGCCCATGTAGGTCCCGAAGCAGCCGGCTCGGTCGAGGAGAGGCAAGAGGCCGGAGCCCAAGCGCGGGCGGCACAGGCCACCGCCGCCCCCGGTGAAGGCCTGACAGTGGCCGAATGGAACCAGGAGTTCGACGACGCCATCGACGGTGTGGTGCTGACCGGGAGCATCGAGAACCGCAGCCCCAACCTGCACAGCGAGATCACCCTGCTGGTGATGCTCTACAACACCGACGGGTCGCTGGCCGGTCGTGGCGCGGCCACGGTGGACAACGTCTTGCTCCAGGCAGGACAGTCGACCTCCTTCCGCGCCGCCTTTGCCGGCATCGTCGGCTTCGATCGTCCGGAGTTCCGGCTCAACAGCGCCTCCTTGAGCCCCAGACAGGAGGTAGCCGAGGACCAGGCCGAGGGGGAGATCCCGGCCGACGAAGAGGGGGATGACGACGACGACGAGTAGAATCTGATTTACTTATTACAGTTCTTCTATCGGTCCACTTTTGTTACCGAAGGTAACGAGAGTTGTCACTCCGAGCTCCTTCACGGCTCCGGCGAAATCGCCCCAAACCACTATAAAAAAACAAGTTAGCGCTCTTCTCTGAGCCCTGGCACTACCGTTGCACTCTGCGGTAGGCGGTGAGAGGAGCGCTTATGAGACCCGTCCGAACACACTCGGGAGGATTCACTCTCCTGGAGATCATGGTGGTAGTGGCGGTGGTGGGCATCGTGGCCCTGATGGGTCTGCCGGCGTTGCAGAACATGATTTTGCGCTCCAAGCACGAGGGAGCGGCCCGCCGGATCTCGATGTTGATTCACCAGGCCAAGATGGAGGCGGTCAA